>NZ_JBQCGW010000118.1:0-4399 GCF_051955275.1 Pseudobacter sp.
AAATAATAACTTGTAAACGGTTCAAAACATTAATATTTTTTATTTTTTTTTAATATTTTTGGGTTTGTCAAGCCCCTGGCTTCTCCGCTCGCGACTGTACACACCCTGATTAAAATCGCCCGTCCAATGAAATGGTCTACCCAAATAACTAAAGCAGGTTTCCTGCTTCTGCCAGCTATTTTCTGTTTTCAACTCGTTATCGCCCAGGATCTCAAACCTGGCTTTGATGCCGATGAATACCTGGAGATGCTCCGCGTTACCGCCAGGCAGGTAGATTCTCCCGGCAGTGTTACCTTTCCGGCACCCGAACAGTTTACCATGGAATACCGGTCTGTAGCGGGCCCTATGGATAACCGCTGGGAGCTCTGGGCCAACAGTAATAAATCCATCATTGTGATCAGCGTTCGCGGCACCACCCGCAAACCCATCAGCTGGGTGCAGAATTTCTACTCCGCTATGATCCCCGCAGAAGGATCCCTGCAACTCAACGACTCCACCACTTTCCAATACAAGCTTGCCGCAGATGCCAAAGCCACCGTGCACGTCGGCTGGACCATCGGCCTGGGCACCATGGCCCCCGGCATAATTGAAAAGATCAAAGAGTATAACAGCAAATACCAGTCGAAGCAGGTGATCGTCACCGGCCATAGCCAGGGCGGAGCCGTGGCCCTGCTGCTCCGCTCTTATCTCCATTATGAAATGGAAGCAGGCAGGCTGCCCGGTAACCTGGTGCTGAAAAGCTACAATGGAGCCGCGCCCAAACCCGGCAATCTTTACTATGCCTACGATTATGATTATATCACGCGCAGCGGCTGGGGATTCACGGTAGTGAATGCGCTCGACTGGGTGCCTGAAACGCCCTTCTCTTTACAGACCCTGCGCGACTTCAATAACCTCAATCCCTTTACGGATATGGACAAGGCATTGAAGAAACAATCCTGGCTGGTGCGCCTCTATCTCAAACGAGTGTATGGCAGGATGAACCGGAAATCCAATAAAGCCCAACGCGTATTCACCAAATACCTCGGTACCACCATCAGCAAACAGGTGAAACAGGCCATGCCGCAACTGCGCATCCCTGAATACCAACCTAATATGAACTTCACAAGGGCTGGCGTTCCCATTGTATTACAGCCGGATACAGATTACCTGAAGCAATATCCAGACAGTGGCGACCGCGTTTTCATCCATCACGGACTGATGCCTTACTATCTTCTCACTCAAAGGATTTATGGAAAAAACCCTTAGATTGTAGCATATTTTCCACGGTTTTAGAATACCCCTCTGCCCGCACCCGCTGGAAGGCCGTTTGTATACCTGATACACGGTGCTTTATCATCTATTTATGGATCAATACAAGATAATTTGTGAATTCACCCAAACCTGTGCTCTATTGGATTAAGAAGATTGGGAGGATCGTTCTGAAAACGGTCCTGATTCTGTTGGGTGTGGTGATCCTGGTGGTCATTCTCATACAGGCTCCCCCAGTGCAAGCCTGGCTCAAAGGCCGCGCCACCGACTGGCTTTCCAAAAAATTACAGACAAGAGTGGAGATCGACAGGCTGCTCATCCGCTTTCCCAGTTCCGTACTCCTGGAAAAAGTGTATGTGGAAGACCTGAAGAAAGATACCCTGCTCTATACAGGTCAGCTGCAGGTGAACCTGAATATGTGGAAGCTCATCAGCAGCGAGATCAGCATTAATGAGATCTACCTGAAACAGGTAACCGCCAATGTGCAGCGTACCATGCCCGATACCGTCTTCAATTTCCAGTTCATCGTAGACGCTTTCGCCAGTAAGGAACCACAGCCGGTTACCAATGATACCTCCAGCCTGAAGATGGAAATCCACCATATCCTGCTGGAAGATATCCGCGCAAAATTCAATGATGCCGTCAGTGGTAACGATATGCAGGTGTATTTCTCCAGCCTGGAATCGAATATCAAAACCTTCGATATTTCCCATAGCAATTTTGCAGTGCCCTTTGTACAACTGAAAGGACTGGACGCCAAGATCTACCAGCGCAAACCGCTGATGAAATCTGACCCCCCCAGTGAAGATATTGCCGATGCACAAACGCCACCGGCCTTTAATATCGATGTACGCCGCGTTCAACTGGAGAACTGTAACCTTGATTACGGGAATGATGTTTCCGCACTCTACACCAATCTTCGCCTCGGCAACCTCAACGTGGATGCAGAGAAGGTTGATCTGGCAAAACAACGAATAGAGCTGACGAAGCTCCAGCTGCTGCAAACCACGGCAGCCCTGCGTTTGGGCAAGAAAGAGGAAGCAAAGGTGATAGAGAAGGAAGTGAAGCAGGAAGCCGAAGCCATCGCGCAGAGCGGCTGGGTGTTTTCCGTGGCGGACCTGGACCTCAGCAATAACAATATACGGTTTGATAACGATAACAGCCCTCGTGCAAAATCCGGCATGGACTATATGCACCTGGATGTGCGCAACTTCATCCTCGGTGGTAAAGACATTTATTACAGCACGGATTCCATCACCGGCAAGCTCACCAAGGGCAGCATGCAGGAAAAGGATTTCAAACTGAACACCCTGCAAACCAGTTTTGCCTATACCGGCAAAGAAGCATATCTGAAAGACCTGCTGCTGGAAACACCCGGCACCAGGCTGGAAAGGGATATCGCCATTCAATATGATTCCATTGGGGCACTCTCTAAGGATATCGGGAAAATGCAACTAAGCATGGACGTAAGGAACAGCCGTGTTTTAGTGAAGGATGTGCTCACCTTTGTTCCTACCCTCAGTAAAGTTCCCGGCTTCAAAACGCCCAACGCCACCTGGTACCTTACCGGAAAAATGAACGGCGCCGTGAATAACCTGAGGATCGATGACCTGAAAGTACGCGGCCTCAGCAGCACAAATGTGGACCTGAGCGGCACACTCAAAGGATTGCCGGAAATGAAACAGCTTGCTGCCAACCTCAATATCCGCGATATCAGCAGCACAGATAAAGACATCCTCAGCATACTTCCTCCGAATACACTACCACAGAATATCAAGCTGCCCGCAAACATACGTCTGAACGGTTCCTTCAACGGTACGTATCAGAATATGCTCACCGATCTGCGTGTGCAGACCTCACTGGGTAATGCAACGGTAAAAGGAAGGATCCAAAATCCGGCAGATGAAAGCAAGCTGAAATATGATGTGATCGTAAGCACCAGTTCCCTCAACCTGCAGGAGCTGCTCAAACAACCCGATCTCGGCAAAGTGACCCTGCACCTCACCGCCAAAGGCGCGGGCAGGAACCCGAAGACCATGGTTGCCATGATCAAAGGAACAGTCGACAGCGCAGGTTACAAAGGATATGTTTACCGCAATTTCAACATAGACGGCAATATCGATAACCAGCAATTCAAAATACTGGCAGGTATTCAGAATGAACCCATACATTTCAACCTGGATGCAGATGGAAGTCTGGCAGGAGAATGGCCTTCCGGTAAATTCAACCTGCAGATCGACAGTATCAAAACAGCCGGACTGAACCTCACCAAAGACAATATCATTTACCGCGGCAATATCAGTGGTGACTTCAAATCCACCAATCCAGACAGTCTCGATGGCAATCTCTATATTACCCGCTCCCTGCTGGTGAACAACCAGCAACGTTTCTCCCTCGACACCATCAGCCTGGTAGCAGCCGTAACAGATACAGGAAAAGTGATTGCGCTGAACAGCTCCCTGATCGATGCAAAAATGTATGGGCAGTTCAAGCTCACGGAAGCAGGCAAGATCTTCCAGAAATCCATCGATCCCTATTTCAATATCGTTCCGGACTCGGTAAAAGTGGATACCAGTTATGATTTCCGCATCGCTGCCGTGATCGGTAATTTCCAGCAACTGAAATTACTGGCGCCTGAACTGAAACAACTGGATACCGTTAAGATCGATGGCCATTTCTCCGGCAATGGCGGCGTGGAAGCCCGTGTCAGCGCTCCTGCCGTTACTTACGGCGCCAACATGATCAATGGCCTGTTGCTCACTGCAGATACAAAGAACAATGCACTGGAAGTACGCGGACAACTGAAGAAATTCAATGTGGGCAATTCATTGTCCATCTACAATACCAATATCGATGCGGATATCGCCAATAACAATATCGATTTCTCCATCAACACCCGCGACAAGTCGGATACAACCAATTACCACCTCGAAGGACTGTTTGCATTACAGGAAGACAAAAGCTATCGTTTTTCACTGAAACCAGACTCCCTCCTGCTCAATAAAGAAAGCTGGACCATCAATAACGATAATAAGATCCTTATCGATACCAATAATATAGTGGCTGAAAATTTCAACCTGCAACAGGATGGCCAGTCGCTGAAGATCGAAACACTTAAAGGACAGGAAGGCGAACCATTGGACGTAAG
>NZ_JBQCGW010000119.1:0-10515 GCF_051955275.1 Pseudobacter sp.
TTATCAAAAAGTCAGAAGATTTGTCTTTCCTGTAAGATCGGCATGGAAATGGATTTTATGGCCCTCAATTGACGCTCAAAGAATCAGCCAATTCAGCGTAAATCAAGCAATTGGAAATATTCGATATCTTTAGCAGTAGCCAATTATTACACCCAGCCTACTGATCTCCGCCACTCCTATGTAAAGCCAGTGCCATCATTGGTCATACCTAATTGGGAATAGCTTCATGCAAGTAGAGGATAACTATGTCAGTTCCGCGCCAGGAGTGCGGATCGAAGTGTTATGCCTTGCACTTAACAGTCAATTAAAAAAATAAAACATGAATGACACCCTGTTGTGTGTGATCGGAAATGGATTCGATATACACCATGGCATTCGCTCCGATTACAGGCAATTCAAATTTTTCGTACAGGAAAAGGATCCTGCACTCTATCGTACGATAGAGCAATACTTCGGCCCTGATGAAAAGTGGGGAAATTTTGAAGAAGTACTCGCTTACCTGGATGCAGAAATGATTGCTGAAAAGAAAGTCAATTATCTCAATTCATACGGGGCAGATGATTGGAGCGATGACGATAACTACGCTTACCAACGGGAAATAGAAAATGCGATTAAGCAGATCACCGTTCACCTGAAGTCGATTTTCACGCAGTGGATCTTGTCGGTGAAAGCATTTCCACCAGAAGTGGCTGAGCGAACAATTCCGCTGGATAAGACTGCCAGGTTTCTGACCTTCAATTACACCGATACGTTGGAAAGAGTATACCGGATTGCGCGGGAGCGTATCCTGCACATCCACGGCATCGCTGACGACGAGAGATCGCTGTTAATCTTGGGGCATGGACGGCCACCGGCAGCCATCCCTTCGCTTAATAAAGGCCTTCTACATGACCCTGACGTGGATATCAGGATCAAAGAAGGCAATGCCTTGCTGGATGCCTATTATGAAAAAAACTATAAGCCAACAGGTGCTATCCTCAGGGAACACGCAGGTTACTTCGAGTCCTTAAAGGAGATAGATGAAATACATGTTTTGGGGCATGCCTTCAGTGTGATAGATATGCCGTATTTCATGGCCATTATCAGGCAAATACAATGTGATAGGGTTAGGTGGCGGGTTAGCTTCTATTTGCCGGAAGAGGAAGATAAATTCAGGAAGGTCCTGGTTGATCTTGGTATCGATAACGACCTTATTACGCTGGTGCCATTGAAGGGAATGTACAATGGATAGTAAACAAACAGGAGTAGGGCAAGGGCATACTCATACTATTATAAACTGACGATTGAACCATCATAAAATACCGCTATATGGAATCATCCATGGCTGAAGGTGAATTCAAGGAGATGTTCACCTGTACACAAATGCTGATGAATCATGTTTATTGTTTTCAGCATTCCTTCAACCTGTTACCGGATAAAGATCATACCGGTGCCTGCATCAATCATTCGGATCTGCTGGAATGCAGGGAAGACTTTGTGGACGAGCTACTCAACACTGTTCCTGAGTGGGTGTATAGTCAACAGAAGGCAGATGAGATCATGACGAAATTTTTTGCGCGGTCGGGACGGTCACCGCGCAATGCACAAAAGGCATTTGATAGATACACGATAAATAAGTTTCGGGTACGCACTACCGGTAAGATTAGCCTGCAAGGGCAGTTTGGAGAATTGTTATTGTTCAATTTTATTCAGCACCTCCATAATGCTGCTCCGTTGCTGAGGAAAATGCCAATCACCCTGTCAACACCCATGGAACGGCCCGGTGCTGATGCTATTCACTACAGATTACAGGACGGAAAACACTTGTTTTTTCTGGGAGAAGCGAAAACATATACTGCCGACTACCGGTTTGCTGTGGCCTTCGAGGATGCGATTGATAGTATGCTGAAAACTTTTCTGAATCACCGTAAGGAGCTCGGCAGTTATGTCTATGATGAATTTATCGATGACAGACTACAGCACGTGGCGCAGGCTTATAAGGATAATACCATCGACGATTTTGAAGTGCACCTGGTTTGCGTGATTACTTATAATGAAACGGAGCTCCTGCAAAAAACAAGCAGGGCTGAGATCAATGAGCAGATCAGGAAGATCATTGAAGACAGGGGCGCGGCGCTGAAGCGGGAAATATTCGAAAAGATTCCTGCGGGGTTGTTACCCCGCTTCAATTATATTATTCTGCCTGTGTGGAAACTCGATGAGTTGTTGCAAGATTTTGAACAAAAATTAGGAAGATGAAGAAAGCGCTGGATATTCTTGGTAGGCTGTTGCGGTTTGAACTGCGGATACAAGCCATACGGTTACAATTTATCGAAGGCGATCCGCATGAAAAGATAGATCGGGAATTTCTGATGGAAATTCTGATTGAATTGAATGCGCTGGCGGTGCGCCGGGATGAGGAAGCGAAAAAACTGCTCATTGGCATTACCGCGTTGCTCTGGAACTACCGGGATATCAACTGGGACGGCTTACGGGATCACCTGTTGCTGTATCTCTCCCAGGCTGGCTTTGGGCCGTCGAGCATTATGCTGGATAAGGAGTATTCCCATACAGATAAAACCTACTCGTTCTCCACAAGTGTGCTCAATCAATATGCGGTGGGCGTTGCACAGGCAAGGAATGAGGTTTTCGTAGGGGAGCGTAGGTACCTGTTGACAGAGTTTCAAAAAGAGTTGTGGGAAAGTCTGGACCGACCGCTGGTAGGTATTTCGGCACCCACTTCTGCCGGGAAATCTTTTCTGATATTGCTAAAGACAATTGATCTGCTGGTAAGAAAGCCGGGTACTGTCGTGTATGTGGTGCCCACGCTGAGTTTGGTGAGTCAGGTAATGGCCGATTACCGTGCTATCCTGAATCAATTCGGCATGGAGGATTATTCACTGGAATCTGCGTTTAATCTATCAACGTACAACAAAAAAACAATTTATGTGCTGACACAGGAAAGAGCGATCGCTGCTTTTTCGCAGGGAGATACCCCGTTTGAAGACGTTCGGTTACTGGTAGTGGATGAAATCCAAAATGTGGAGCGCGTGGCAAACCATGAAGAGCAAAGAGCGAAAGTTCTATTTGACCTAATGGTAGAGTTTCGCAATAGTACAGCAATTGATCATGTAATTATTTCAGGCCCCCGGATCGTGAAGATTGATGAACTGGGCGAAAGCATCTTTGGGCAGGAGGCAATTAAAAAGGAAACCAGTTCCTCGCCGGTATTGAATCTGACTTATTCCATCCACCTGCGGAAAAAGAATCAATACTATCTACGGGTGTTCAGTGATTTGTTGCCAAATCCAATGGAGATCAAGATCACCGAAGATGAGGCCATCAAGGGATACGGCAAAGCTCAATATGGTGAGGAGTATCTGGGGTATTTGCAACAATTTGCCAGCAGTTTTGATGATGAATGCGTGCTCATTTTCTCACCCAATCCTGATGTTTGCTCCAGGATGGCCAATTATTTTAGCCGCGTTACGGTAGAAGAGCACAATCCTTTCCTGGATAGCTTATCGGCATTCATCGCTGATACTGTGCATCGGGACTACCCGCTGGTGCCTGCAATTAAAAGAGGCATAGCCTTTCATCATGGAAAATTACCCTCACATGTAAGGCCTCTCATTGAATATGCCATCAAGCGCAACTGGATCAAGAAGTTAATTGCCACAACTACTTTGCTGCAGGGCGTTAACTTGCCGGTGCAAAACATTATTATCCGCAATCCCAACCTGTTTGTCCAAAGAAAACCGGGTTCGGTTTCTTTGTCTAATTATGAACTGGCCAACCTGCGTGGCAGAGCGGGCCGGTTGTTGAAGGATTTTGTAGGGCGCACTTTTATGTTGGATGAAGACAGTTTTTGCCCGGATGGGAGTGAGCAGTTGGACCTGTTCAAAGGAACAGAAAAAGAATTAAGTGTAGGCTATGGAGGAAAATACCAGGAATTCAAACGCGAAATCAAACAAGATATCAAGGATCAGATCGGCTCAACGGAAAGCAACAAAGAGTACAGTTATGTTACGACGCACATCCGTCAGGTTGTGATGAAGCATGGTGTCAATGCACAAACCTCGCTTAGCCGGGTGGGCATCAACTTAACGGACAGGGAGCTCAATGAGGTTATTGAAAAACTGAGGGAAGTGACCGTGGATCACCGGGTCTGCAGCCGAAACCGCTATTGGGATCCTTTGGATTTGCAACGATTGCAACAGCAGAGTCAACGCTTCCTACTGCCTACGGGAGCCGCTAACTACGGGAATGCTCAATTATTGAAAGAAGCGTTACAGCAGCTCGATGAGTTGTTCCCAACCTACTATGAAAAGCATTTTGGGATTCGTAACACAGGAACAAAGGATGTGTTATTACAGGTTTGTATCCTGGCCGATAAATGGGCGAGAGAGATTCCGCTGGCAACGATACTCTCCAGTACGCATTATAAAAGTTCTGAACAAATTGAAAAAGCTGTTGAATATCTGGAAGGGAAAATTTCGTATGGATTAGCGCAGCTCTTAAAACCGTTGTATGATATCAGGCTGCCCGAAAGCATTTATCCACGATGTCTGGAGCTTGGTGCGTATCGTCCCTTGACCCGAGGGTTGATTGAGCTGAATATCCCCCGGGAAACAGCGGTGTTTTTACAGAGCAGGATAAGAGTGAGCGATGTTACATCGAAAGCGGAACTGATTGAAGCTGTCAGAGGAATTCGTCCAACGCTGAACGAGTGGTATCAGCGCCTTCTGGAAAATGTGTGACAGGTATAATAAGACACAAGGAAAGATCTTATGGAAAAAGAGGTCTTCTTTGTTGAATAACATTACAAATCATTAGTGAAAATAAATGAGCAACCCTGTTAAACAGCATCTGGTTCCCAAAGCTTATTTGAAACATTTTGTTATCAATCCGCTGGATCCTGAAATGCGCAGTATGGTATGGCACGGATACAAAACCGATCATGGCAGTAGGGTGGAGAAGGTATCCATTAATGCTGATAAGTTAAAGATGGCTAATTTCTATACTATGCCTGAAGATCTTGAAGATCCATACTGGGTAGAGCGCACATTCTCCAATGTCATAGAGCCGCAGTACGGGATGATTATGGGAGAATTAGGAAAAGAAGAAGCGTTTACGGTGGAATGGAAGGCCACCATGCTGGGTTGGCTGTTTTATAGTAAGTATCGCAACATTACTTTTCGGAAGAGCATTGAATCGTTTCTGAAATGGTATCATGTAGGAACTACTTTTTCGTCTTCTATGACAGAGGAAGAGCGAGTAGCACTGAAACAGGATATAGAAGCGAATGCAGCGGAATCGGCCAAACGCATGCAGATAGAAACATTCGAGAATGCTGAGCTGATCAGCGAGTTTCAGGCCGCTATAGGTTCCAAAGAATGGATTATCTTAAAAAGTCGCAAAGGCAAATCATTCATCACCAGTGATGAGCCTGGTTTTTCGATCAATGAATATATAGGTGATCCTGCAAATTTAAATTCGTTGTTTGCTGGTAACGTGGCTGCTTCCAATTATTTTCCTTTTTCACCGAGGTACTGTTTGCTGATCAAGCCATATGAAATGGGAACTCCGTTGGATTGGAATGTCTGGAGCCGTGATCCTCAAATAGTGATTGCCAGCGGGGCTGATATTGATTATATAAACGCTTGTACCTGCAGGACACGCGCTAAGTATATATTTAGTCAAAGCAAAGAAGTGGTTCAGGAGTACTTGAAATGCATGTAGGGCAATTTGCGGCTCACTGGAGATTGTTCTGTTTGATCACGGAAGTGAAATTGCAATGGATTCCTTATTCACAAATTATTCGATTCGGTGTCAACTGCTCAAATATTTTTCATTTATTCGATAAATTTGGAAGATGGGTAAAGGGAGTAAATCTAAAAAGTCCAAGTCATTAGCGGCGAAGGGAAATCCGGTAGTAGAGATAACGCAGGAAGTTGTTGTCAATGATCAACCTGCGCAACTAAGCGACAAGGAAAAAGAGGAAATACATCGGGAGGAACTGAAAAAATTTGAGGAAGGAATGTCTGCTTTGAAAGAATTTAGAAAGGAACTTCTTGAAGTCTTTCGCAAGAGCCAGGACACATTCGATAAACAATTATCTTATATCGCTGCCGGATCGCTTGCGTTGTCGATAGGCTTTATCAAGGATATTGTAAAACCGATAAAGGATTCTCAGTACAAGTGGATGCTGGTAGCCGGTTGGGGCGCGTTGATATTAACTTTGCTGGTGAATCTAGTTTCTTATATGATCGCTGCCAAGCATGCCAAAAAAGGAGCGAATGAGACAGAGGAAGAGAATGTGAATGACAAGTATGATCCGACAAAGATTGATAAGAGAAGTTTTTGGATTGAGTTCATGAACTGGTCAACAGTTGTGACATTGACGTTGGGTATTTTGCTGATCGTACTTTATATCATCTTAAATGCACTGTATGTTTAATAAGCCAGACAAAAGCAAGGATCACGGGGATAAAAACATGCCCGATGAAACCAGGGGACTGACACCCCATACTGCCCCTCCCAAGCCCAAACAGCCGCTGCCACTGAAACCAAAAAAATAAATCCACTATACATGCGAAACGACAATGGACAAATCAATGGGGGAGATATTCAAAAACCGTATGAACCGGATGTTACCAAAGGACTTACCGTGACCAATGCACCCCCGAAACCAACAGCGCCTCAGCAGCCGTCAGTATCACCACAAAATGATTCAGAATAAAATTTATAAATCGTTACAATATGTCAGAAAATAAGAAGGATATACCTAATAGCAAGTCAGACGTTATCAAGCCTCAGTCAATAACCACCCATCAGATCGGTTCGATTAAAAATGGTCAACATGTATCTCAAGCCCCTCCTAAGCCGCAAAAGCCGGTTAAAGGAAATAAATGAGCAAGGAGCTGGGCGATTTGACATATTCGTGCTATATTAGGTCAGCAACTCTCCTGTCAATAATCTCTCTCCATCGATCCTGCATCGATCCGTATAGGCATTGGCTGTTTTCCAGCAGCAATGGAGGGATTAATCATTTCCTAATTGTTCGACCCTGTACACATTGAATCCGGTTATTCCGGCACTATGTTGCCCGGAAACTGGCACCTGTTGTTACACAGGTGGGTAATATATTTTTGGAAGCCTGCAATTACCTTCAAGTTATGGACCTATTGACCTGTTTAGTACAAACCACCCGTCAACAAGACCTTATCCGGATCCTGCGTGGCTATTCCGGGATCTCCGTGCCACTCAAAGAACTGGATCTGCCCTGCCAGGCAGACGAGGTTATAAACCACTTCCATGTACCGCCCAGCAGTTACCTGATCAATAGTAACGGAGCCTGGCAGGTAATAGAAGTGAACAGCCTTTGTCATCTCCATGAACTGGCGGAACGTACTTCCGCAAGCCTGGCTTGTGACTTTTTGCAGTTAATCTATGTTTCTTCAGTGGGGTACGCTTACTTCCTGCTCTATCGTAACGGCGCTATGTTACGGGAGATCGAAGGCCGGGGAGATCAAGAGTTACCGCTGAAGGATTTCGGCCAGTGGATGCCGGCTACCTGGAAGGAGCCTGTTCATTATTTTGACCTGGATGTCATTCGGGAACTGGCTGCGGGATTAGGTGTTGATGTGAGCAACCTGTTTGCCGCCTCTCCCTGTCTGCTTTTGGAGTCGGGTACGCTCCCGGTAGTTATTTCGTTGCACGATAAGGAGGCCGTCGAGCGATTGCTGCTGTAACACCGATGGTGACTGGTTGTGGTTTGCTGTCCGTTAATCAAAAGACAGGATCTGTTAAATCCCGCCCAATACATGAAGGTAAGTACTGTTACTTGCAATCGTTGTGCGGTAGCAGTTTGTAATTCAGCATATCTTTCTTAAATTCGGCTATAAGGTTTTCGATACTTTACTAATCATTGTCCCTGCCGAAAACGCTCTTGGTGTTAAGGTGATGAAGCAGCTGTTCCAGCCCGTTTTCATTACGCATTTAACCTGAGCCTATGATAAGGATGTTCGCTGCTGAGGGTGCGATAGATTTTACCCGGTACGAATCTGAATCCGCCCACCCAAAACCCGAAACCCATATTCCGGGTTCTGTCATGTATGATGCTAACCAGCCTTCCGGTCAATTTCATTACCAGACATATTCTAAGAAAAACTACACGCTGTATTACAGTACGTATGCACCTGTACTTGATGTTACCTTGCGTGTAGAATTCCCGTTGCCATTCCTGGGCTTCAGGATCATGGTAAAGAGTCATATTGAGCACCACCTCAATGGCCTGGCTTTTCACCTGCTGCAGGGCCAGGTCAATGTAGTGTATGCGCCGACTGTAGACAGTGAATTGCTGTTGAAAGAAAAAGAGGTCTATGAGGTGTTTGACCTGCAGATTGAGGAAGGGTTGCTGGAACGGTTGCGCGTCACTGACCACGAACAGGCGACGTTACTTGAGGCGCTGCGGGGATCTCAGACTGTGGCTTTATTCGGAGGACCAGGATTTGCCAGCGCATATGTGCTCGATGCCATGACCACACTGCTGAAGGATCCGGGCAATGAAGAGCTGGCGCTTCAGTTGTTGCAACAGGTAATTGAAGTGCGGCGGATGAAACGCCCGCAACGGCAGTTGACCCGCCAGCAGGTCGAAGGATTGTTCCGGGTAAAGAATATCATTAAAGACCAATTGAAAAAAGATCATCGCCTGGGAGATTTGGCCAG
The DNA here is from genome assembly GCF_051955275.1 of Pseudobacter sp. NCBI lineage: Bacteria > Pseudomonadati > Bacteroidota > Chitinophagia > Chitinophagales > Chitinophagaceae > Pseudobacter > Pseudobacter sp. The sequence continues at coordinate 8,710 of NZ_JBQCGW010000119.1, forward strand.
ACAGGCTTATATGAATCTCACTTACTTCAAGGAAATGTTCAAGATTGTATTCGGTGTTACACCCTATCATTACCTGTTGTATGAGCGGATAAAGGCTGCCAAAAAACTGATGCAAAGATATCCTGATCTCACGCTGTCGCAGGTTGCTGTTGCCTGTGGTTTCAATAATGATAACAACTTACGCAGGGCTTTCAAGTCCGTTGAGAAGATGACGTTGGCGCACTGGCAGAAATTGTCGGACGTTGTACTTATTCTGATCTCATTAGAAAGTTTCTTCTAACACAAAAGCAATTTCGCCGACCAACTATTGGATGGAATTTACGCCCTGTGTACATTTGATGTATCAACCGATGGCCGCACTATCGGAAGGAATGAGCTGATCTGCTCAAAGGAAACTGCGAAGAATGTCAAGCGGCCTTCCGTCCCTATTCTTATCATACAAAATGAAGGGCTGTGTTTTCAGGCAGCTCCTTCCCATCAAAGAACTTAATCGTGCGAGTATGCGCTGGAAGCAAATGTTGCGCCGCGAATGGATTAGTGTGATCCTGGTGGCAGTGTATGCTGTAGACTGTAGTGCCTGCCTGCAGCAATGGCAATCCTACAAAGCTTGGTTGAATAACCTGCCGTTTATCGGTGCCTGGCATCAGTGGCTGGCATATGCACTGTCGCTGACCATCATCACGCTGCTGGTATTGCTCATTGGTGGATTCCGAAAGGCAGGCTGGCAGCTGAGTCTATGGATGCAGGTGGTGTTTGTTAGTTATCTCTGCATGGCACTGTTAACCACAGATGTCTTCTTCCTGCCGTTTCATCCCTGGTGGGATGGTATGCGGTGGTGGGACCGGATGTGGATAGCGCTGGCACAGGCATGGTTGAGTTGGGCTGCTATCAGGTGGGATGGAACGGCGGCAGCAAACAGTGATCACCCGTAGTCAGGCTGGCAGATCCTGCGCTGGTCTGGTGAAACAGGATAGAGGAATGCTGAAGCCTCTGTGAGTAAGTAAGCGTCAACAAAAAATGTGTGTATGAAAAGGAAGTTTCAGTTGTTGACTGCTATCGCATTGGTAGCGGTGAGTACGGTGGCGCTGGCAGGGCGTGCCCGGTTTGTGAACAGTAATGTGTATGCGGATGTTGCCGGAACAAAAGTGCTGGTGGCTAATTCCACCTCGATGCCCGGACTGATCCTGACTGGATCCAGGCAGGCAGATATTGGCTCTTCGTTGTCCAGTACAACCCGTTACAACCTGTTCACCCATAATGGCACCAGTTACGTACCCGTATATACGAACGGTTACTAACGAGCCACTCGTGATTTTTGCAGTAGGCCGGCACAATATCGTGCCGGCTTTTATGCTTATAAGGGATAGTTTACATGCCAGCTGAGTAGCCTTTGTGGAAACTGAGCGGGAACTTCGGTGCGGAATAAGAGCCATATCTAATTATTCACGAATTACTCAACTATGAAAGTTGTGCTCCTGCTCATGGTGGTGCTGATCAGTTCCTGCTCTCAAAAAGGGTTCAAGGCTGCGTCTAAAGGAATACGGGACAGTTGCGGCAAAAGAACTGCAAAATCACAGTGGGCTCATCAGCTGCGCATGCAATTGTATGAAAGCGGAAAGCTGCCAGCAATTGCAGAGCCGTCAGATACCCTGTATTTCATGCACACCAGTAATATCCAGACCGGCGCTTACCGGGCGCGGATATGGAACAGGCAGGCAGTATATACTTACCTGTTCGTCAACGGCAAACTGAATGAAGATAAAAGCGGTTATTTCTCCGATGTCATGATGGAGGTGGTCCGTCAGT
>NZ_JBQCGW010000120.1:0-6482 GCF_051955275.1 Pseudobacter sp.
AATAGAAATTATCTCAAAAAGCCTGCGAAAGCTGGCTTTTTGCGTATTACTGCTTAGCCTGTACGGGTACAGATACGTTCATGTCGAAAAAAAGTGCAGAAATTCTACATGAAACTCCGGTGAGATGAAAATGCAAGCCCGGGGTAAATCCCCCATCTCAGGAAAATAATATAGTTTGCACCTGGATTTACCAGGAATTCAAACCCGGGATTGCTGTTTTGAGACATATTATTGCATAAATATTGTACAGCGATAGCATCAACAACGAGAAAGAATTGCTCGCCCTCATTGCCGTGGGAGATGAAGCTGCATTCCGCGACCTCTTCACTTTCTATCAACCCCGTTTATATACTGCCGCACTCAGAATGACCGGTGATTCCGCCCTGGCCAAAGACATCTACCAGGATATCTTCCTAAAGGTCTGGCTGAACAGGGTAACCCTAGCGGGCATGGAAAACTTTCCCGGCTGGCTGTTCACTGTAACCCGCAATCATATCTACGATTCGCTCAAACGCGCTGCTAAAAAGAGAGCCAGCCCGTTGGAACTGCATCAGGATAACTCCGCTGATACCAGCGCCGATCCTGAACATTTATTGCAGGGAAAAGAATTCAGCCGGGTGCTGCAAAACGCCATCAGGCAACTGCCCGACAAACAAAGAGAGACTTATCAGCTCATCAAACAACAAGGCCTGAGCAGAAATGAAGTGGCCGGGAAAATGAATATTTCTCCTGAAACGGTCAAGTCGAACCTGGATGTGGCACAGCGTAAAATACGCGCATTCTGCCTGAAAGAGCTGGGCTTTATCCCCCTTGCTGTGCTCCTGGTTGTAGGGTTGAAATAAATTTTTTTCAGACTCATACCCCCAAACTTTCTTTATTCCAGTTATTATAAGACTGAACCTCTATTTTATGATTCCAGACAGGATACAATCGCTTTATCAAAAATGCCTGACGGATACTGCCAGCCCGGAAGAAAGGCAGGTATTCGCGGAGTGGATGACATTGCCTGAAAATGAGGGGCCAGCGAAGGACCTCATTGCTGCGGCCATCCTCGAAAACGGTGCTGATGCTGCATTCGACAGCAAAACCGGGGATGAAATGATGCAGGCCATCTTTTTTGCAGATGAGCAAAAGAGAGCGATAGCTCCCGTTCACCGGGTCCATTTCCTGCGGAAATGGGGATGGGTTGCTGCAGGGGTCGTTGCTCTACTGGGCGTTGCCGCTGTGCTCCGGATAAATGGAAAAAAGGATATCACCCCTGCTGTTGAGGTGGCCGTAACAAAAGAGATCGGGCCCGGAAAGGATGGAGCTGTGCTCACGCTGGCTGATGGTACGCAAATAGTGCTTGACAGTCTGGGTAACCAACTGGTGGCTACGCAGAACGGCTCAAAAGCAAGCATAAAAAACGGAGAACTGGTGTATGATGCAATGGGAGAATCACCAGAGAATCCCGGCTTCAATACAATGACCACGCCCAAAGGAAAACAGTTCAGTGTGCAGTTGCCTGATGGCACCCGGGTTTGGCTGAACGCAGCCAGTTCCATCCGCTATCCCACGGCATTTAAAGGAAATGAAAGGGCTGTGCAGATTACCGGGGAAGTCTATTTTGAAGTGACGAAGCATTCTAAAATGCCTTTCCGGGTTCAGGTGAATGACCGTTCAGAAGTGGAAGTGCTGGGAACCAGCTTCAATGTGAATGCCTATGAAAATGAAAATTACATCAGTACCACACTCCTGGAAGGCGCTGTGAAAATGAATGGAACGCTGATGCGGCCGGGCCAGCAGGCAAAACAGATGAATGCAGATAATAAAGTAAGTGTAATCAACAACGCTGATACGGATAAAGTGATGGCGTGGAAAAATGGCTTTTTCAATTTCGATAATATGTCGCTCGAAGAAGCCATGCGCCAGTTATCACGCTGGTATGATATCGATGTAGTGTACGCGCAGGGAATACCAAAAGTGAAAATGGCCGGAGAAATGAAACGCGACCTTAATTTATCCCAGTTGCTGGAAGCCTTGAAAGAACTGGGATTGCATTATCAGATCGAAGGAAGAAAGCTGATCGTTAAACAGTAACACAACTATCCTATTCAATACGGAGCCATTATTCAAACAAAAACCGGAAGTGTTTCGACCACTCCCGGCGGATGTTTGGGTAACATAAATAAAAATTAGTCCTGGACAGACTATTTATTCTTCACCCAAAACTCTACGAAGGTATGTTAAAAACTGCTTTCTGTGGCAGGCCGGGCCAAGGGGTCAACCGCCGCATCACCAAAGCGCTGTTAGTCGGGAGAGCCGGAAATCACGGGTTCCATCGCACCAGCAGACGAACAATTATTCGGGCAATGAAACTCACGTTCATTTTACTCACTACCTGTTTTCTTCATGTTGCTGCCAGTGGCGTATCCCAGGAGATCACACTGAAAGCAAAACAGCTTTCATTGAAGGAGGTGTTTGCAGCCGTAAAAAAGCAAACCGGTTATGTGGTTGTGTACAATCCTGATCTCACTACCAATGTATCTCCGGTTAAAGTGGATGCTGTAAAGAAACCATTGAAGGATTTTTTGACTGAAGTGCTGGACCCTGCGCAGCTGACTTTCACTATCAAGAATACCACCATCGTTATATCCAGGAAAGTACCAGAGACTGCGCCTGTTCGGGAACCGAAATTACTGATACAGGCTCCGCCGCTTACCGGTGTGATCCGCGCCGCTGACGGAACTGCGCTTGCAGGTGCTTCCATCAGGATCAAGGGAAAATCATCAGGCACTACCACGGATGAAAATGGACGCTTCAGAATAGATGCCGATCCGGGCGAAGTACTGATCATCTCTTTTACCGGTTACCAGGTGAAAGAACTGGTGGTCACTTCTGCTATGATCGCCAGTACCGCGAATCCACTTTCCATTTCCATGATCCTTGCTGAAACTGCTATGGAAGATGTAGTGGTGAAAGCAGGTTACTATGATGTCCGCAAAAAAGAAATGGTGGGTAATATCAGTAAGGTGTCTGCCAAAGAGATCGGCAGGCAACCGGTAAGCAATCCGCTGGCCGCACTCACAGGCAGAGTGGCCGGACTGGATGTGATCCAGGAAAGCGGACTGCCGGGAACCGGATTTACCCTGCGTTTGAGAGGATTGAACAGCGTTCGCTCTGAAGCTAACAGCCCGCTGATCATCATCGATGGTACACCTTATCCTTCCGGATCATTTGATAACCCTTCCGGAAACGCAGCTGATAATGCATCCAACCGTACACTGCTGGGTTATGTATCTGCGAGCCCGTTGAACAGCATCAATCCAAATGATATAGAAAGCATTGAGGTATTGAAAGATGCCGATGCCACTTCCATTTACGGCAGCAGGGGAGGTAACGGTGTGATCCTTATCACCACTAAAAAAGGCAAGGCAGGTAAAACTGCAGTCAATGTAAATTTCTCTTCCGGCATGGCAAAGGTTGCCAGGAAAGTGGATGTATTAGACAGAAGACAGTATCTGGACATGCGTTATGAAGCCATCAAAAATGATGGTCAGACCATGGCCACAGCCCAGCAGAGCACGGTGTACGACCTGGTTTCATGGGATACTACCAGGTCTACGGACTGGCAGGATGTACTCCTGGGGGGAACTGCCCAATACACCAGGGCGCAGGTGTCTTTATCAGGTGGAAACAGCAATACCTCTTTTCTTCTTTCCGGAAATTATTCCAGGGAAACCACCATTATGCCTGTTGATCTGGCAAACACCAGGTTCAATGGAAGATTGAATGTGAACCATACATCCAACAATCAGCGTCTGCAGGCGCAGTTCTCCGTGAACTTCGGTCAGGATAATAACAAGCTTCCAGGCTGGAGCATTGCTGCTTATGCGTTAACGCTGCCACCAGTAGCACCTGCATTGTATGATTCAACAGGAAAGCTAAACTGGGGGCCTGGCAGCACTTTTCAGAACCCCATGGCCAGGCTGAAGGAAATATATGACGGAAAGATCAGGAGCATGGTGTCAAGCGCGATGGTCAGCTACAGGATCTTCAAAGGCTTCAAGGCAAAAGCATCGCTGGGGTATAACCAGGTGCAGAATGATGCTATTTCAAAAAGGCCACAGGAGTTCTTCGATCCCATCGAATGGTTGACACGTGGAAAATTCCTGCGCAGCTCAAATACCCTCAAGGTAATGACAACCACCTGGAATGCGGAGCCACAACTGGAATATGAAACCATGATCGGGCCGGGCAAACTGACCGTTCTTACCGGTGTAACTTTCCAGCAGACCAAAACAAATGGCCTGGTGCTGGATGTAAACAACTATCCTGATGATGCGCTGATGGGCAATACCAATTTCGGAACGGTAGAATATTCCTACACACAGAATTCTGAATACCTGTACAACGCTGTCTTCGGAAGGATCAATTATAATATCAATTCTAAATATATTGTCAACGTTACGGCCAGGAGGGACGGATCGGGCCGTTTTGCGCCGGGTAAAAGATTCGGGAATTTCGCTTCTGCAGGCGCCGCCTGGAATTTCGGAGACGAAGATTTTGTAAGAGAAGCCATTCCGTTTCTCAGTGCCGGTAAACTGAGGGCCAGCTATGGCACTACCGGAAATGATATCATTCCTGATTATGGATATCTCTCCCTGTATAATGCAGCTAAACAATACAACGGTGGATTATCACTGACGCCTGCCGGTCTTTACAATGATAAATACAGCTGGGAGACCAACAAGAAAGCGGAAGTTGGACTGGAGCTTGCATTCCTGAATAACAATCTTTCTGTAGCTGCCAGCTATTACAGGAACCGTTCTTCCAGCCAACTGGTGGCATTTCCACTTCCCAGCACTGTCGGTTTTACCAGTATACAATCCAATTTGCCAGCGGTTATTCAGAATACTGGCCTCGAGCTGGAGCTGAGCTCAGTGAATATGAGAAAGAAGAATTTCTCCTGGAACAGTTCTTTTAATATCAGTTTCCCCAGGAACAAACTGGTGAGTTATCCGAATATTGCAGGATCTCCCTATGCATACATTTATACCGAAGGTATGCCGCTGAGCATCATCAAAACATATGACCGGGTGGGCGTGGACCCGCTGACGGGTTACAATGTATGGCATAGCCCCACAAGAGGCAAGGATACTTCCAGGGCAAGTGCTCTCGCGCTGGCTGACAGGATAGTGGATGTAGACCTGGGTAAGGAACTGTTTGGAGGGATCAACAATATCTTCCAGTACAAACAGTTTGAATTGAGCTTCTTTTTCAATTTTGGCAAACAGGTAGGCGCTGCCACTTACCAGAACCTTTTCAATGCAAAAGGAAGAGCAGCGAACATGCCTGTTGACAGGTACGAACGCCGCTGGCAGCAGAAAGGCGATGTAACGGATGTACAGCGATTATCGAATAATGGAAACAGTCTCGCCAATCAATCCAATGTGGCCAATGCCTGGGATCCATCCTATTACACCACCATCTCCTTCCTGCGTTTGAAGAATGTTTCTTTTTCTTACTCACTGCCTGAAAACGCACTGCGGAAGCTCAGCATCCAGGGTTGCAGGTTTTATGTGCAGGGACAAAACATTTTTACGATCACTGATTACAAGGGATGGGACCCGGAAAACCAATCCGGCAATTATCCTTTGCTGAGAGTATGGACGGCTGGTATTGAACTGAACCTTTAATGCTATCAAATGAAAAAATTAATTGCAATAATCTTTATAGCGCTCTGTGTGGTATCCTGTACAAAATTCGTGGATACCAAAGCGCCTGATTCATCGGTGGATGCATCCAAAGTTTTTGAGAAAGACAATTCCGCTATTGCTGCTGTGAACGCTGTACTGTCAGATCTTGGAAATACCTATTCCATAATCCAGGGCGGCAGGGGTGTAAGCGTGGTGAACGGATTACTGTCAGACGAACTGATCACTGTGAGCATGGTGCCTGAATACATGGAGGTGTATTCCAATATGGTCCTCAGTTCCAATTCCATTCCGGCAAGTATCTGGTCCGGCTTTTATGCTGATATCTACAAAGTGAATGCTGTTATTGAAGGAGCTTCTGCCTCTCAGACATTGACTCCTGCTATCAAATCACAGATCCTGGGAGAAGCGAAATTCCTTCGGGCCTTCATGTACTTCTACCTGGTGAATATGTTTGGGCCTGCGCCACTGATCACAACGCCCAACTATGAGGTGAACAGAACCATGGCAAGGACCAGTGTGGATGAAATATACAAACAGATGATCACTGACCTGAAAGATGCCGATGCCTTGCTGACCCCTGAGTACAGGAATAACCTGGGAGCAGTTGTTACGCAACGTTATCGCCCGAACAGGTTTGCCGCCAAAGCGCTGCTGGCAAGGGTTTATCTGTATGCAGGCCAGTGGGCCAATGCAGAAACAGAGGCCACTGCTGTTATCAACCTGCCGGCCACTTACAACCTGGTGCAGGATATCAACCAGATCTTCAGACAACCTGGCTCGGCC
>NZ_JBQCGW010000121.1:0-57891 GCF_051955275.1 Pseudobacter sp.
TTAAAACAAGACCTGCCACACTGAATGATCTTCCTGTACTGGCTGAATTCCTACAGATGCTGGTAATTGCCGAAAGGCCATTTGACGTGACCTTGCAGGAAGGAGATCTGATATACTACGATCTCAAAGACCTGATCGAAAAAGAAAACTCAGAACTGATGGTGCTTGAAACCGGAGGGAAACTGGTTGGTTGCGGCTATGCGCAGATCCGCCCGGCAAAAACATTTCTGACGTATAAAGAATATGCTCATCTTGGTTTCATGTTCGTGCTTCCTGAACACAGAGGCAAGGGATTGAATCAGCAATTGATCGAAGCGCTGATGACATGGGCAAGATCGAAGGGGATGACCGAAGTTAGACTTCAGGTTTATACCGAAAATAAAGCCGCAATTAGAGCATATGAGAAAGCGGGGTTTCAACAGATCCTGACAGAGATGCGATCTGAATTACTATAACAAGCTTATTGAGTCGCCGTAATCGTTCTCATCATCCATCGCATTTTCCACTATTAATATTATCTTCATAATTAGTCTTTTTCTTTGCAGCATTAATTGTATATAACAATATGTTCCGGGAAGATATTTCAGTACATGTAAGCCGTTGGGTTCAAGGTGATGACACTTCATTTGAAGCGGTGTTCCATTATTACCGGCCAAGGCTATTGCGGTATACCTTTCGTTATCTGAGGAACGATGTAGCTGCAGAGGATCTCACCACGGAAGTACTGGTGAAGATCTGGCAAAACAGGCAATCCGTCAGCAATACAGCCACTTTTGAGAACTATTTGTTCACCATCGCCCGCAACTGCCTGATCAAGGCCTGGCAGAAGAAGGTGGACTTCCTGCTGGCGCTGGATGCAGGGGTAGAACCTGCTGACACCGCCAGGGCAACGGACCCTGTCATGTACAAAGAGCTGGAACAACATTACCAGGAAAGCCTGGCTACCCTCCCCGAACAGCGCCGCCGGATCTTTTTGCTTCACCGGGAACAGAACCTCAGTTACAGGCAGATTGCCGAGCACCTTAAAATCTCTCCCAAAACCGTTGAAAACCAAATCGCTGCATCTTTAAAACAATTGCGCACCCAGCTTGCACAATACCTCGCTTCCATTATCGTTTGACACCTCCCCCATATTAATAAATTGTTACCCATAGGGGTACTTTCTGAAAAAAGGATATACACAGGTAAGAGTCTAAACTTTTACCATAATGCAACAACTACCAGTTGATAAAGAGCTACTCCGATTATATATGGATGGCAAATGCTCTAAAGAGCAATTGGCTGTCGTCCGGGAATTCCTGACCAACCCAGCCTACAGGCAGAGCCTGGAAGAATGGTTGAAAATGGATTGGCAGGATGTTTCAAGCCAGCACTATGATGAGGAAGAGAAATCTCCAGAAATATTCCGGCAATTTCTTTCCATTGTTCAGCCTGCGGTTGAGCAAACTCCCGTAAAACGTATTGTTTCCCGCCGATGGTGGCAAGTGGCTGCCGCTGCCGTTTTCATTGGCGCCCTGGGGTTTATTGGATGGCATTGGAAACAGGAGGAGCAAAACAAACAGCTGGCACTCCTGGAAAACAAAATAGTGCGGGTCCATAATGAAGCAGGAAAACGCACCATGATCCTGTTACCGGATAGTTCACAGGTATACCTGAATGCCGCCAGCAGCCTGCAGTACAATAAGAATTTTGGCAAAACGAACAGGAATGTAGCACTGGAGGGCGAGGCGTTCTTTATTGTTAAACACGGAAAAGAATTCCCTTTCAGTGTACGCAGCGGATCCATCACAACTGTGGATATCGGCACAGCATTCAATATCAGGTACCGCAATTCCGATCCCATAGTTAAAGTGGCTGTGGCCGAAGGTGCTGTGAACGTACAGTCCGGAGGAACAATAGTTTCTCTACTTACACAAAAACAGCAATTAAGCTATCACACCGCCACCAGGAAAGCAACCGTGCAACAGTTGCCGGATGCTGCAACCATTGGAGGCTGGAAGGATGGTATCCTCAGCTTCCATAAACAATCATTACAGGAAGTTGCCGGGGAACTGGAAAGATTCTATGATATCCATATCCGCTTCGCAGACCCCGCAACTGCGGATTTGCTGATCACTACCAGTATCCATAAAGCATCGGTCAGAGAAGCACTTGAAATCATTGCCCTCACAGCAGGTGTTCAGATACACCAGTCAACAAATGAAGTACTGATCAAATAAGAAAACATTCAGATAGCCACTCATTCAATTAAATACATAACTCCTGAAATATGAATAACAAGCGAACGCGATATTCATACCTGATACGAAGCGTGAAAGCACTCCGTGCTTTTTACATACTTTGCACCCTTTTGTTAAGTACAGCCTTAATAGCGCAGGATATCAATAAAAAGATATCCGTTCAATTCAACAATACTCCTTTACGGAACGCATGCACGAATATCGAAAAGCAAAGCGCATTCATTTTTTCCTTTTCTGAAAAAACATTACAGGCCTATGGGAAGAATATTACATTCAACGCATCCAATGCAACGGTAAAAACAGTACTGGACCACATTTTTGAAAAGAGCCCTGTTACTTACTCCATCAAAGGGAATATGATCTTCCTGTTGCCCTCTCCTAATTACAAAGCACCCGCAACAGAACCCGCGCAGCGCACTTCACTGATCACTTTAAAAGGCAGGGTGATGAATGCAGACGACAGTTCTGCTGTATCCGGTGTAACCATCATGGGCGACCAGAAAAAAGTGAGCGGTATCACCGATGCGAAGGGATTATTTTCCATCACTGTTGCCGCCAATACTGAACTGGTATTCTCTTCCATCGGTTTTGAAACACTCAATCAGCAGTTTGGCCAGAGCCAGGACAATATCATCATCCGGCTCAGACCTTCCGCCAGCCAGCTCAGTAATGTGGTGGTTACTGCACTTGGTATCAAACGGAATGAAAGAGCCTTGGGCTATGCTGTAACCAAAGTAGATAATGAACAATTGACAGATGCCGTATCAGGCAACTGGCTGGACGCCCTTTCCGGGAAAGTGGCTGGCCTGAATATGATCAGGTCCAATGGCGGACCTGCCGGTTCCAATAAGATCATCCTCAGAGGAGAGAATAACCTCACCGGTGAAAATGAAGCGCTGATTGTGGTGGATGGTGTTGTAGTTAGCAGTGGCAGCGGCCGCCGTACAGCAACAGGTGGTTCCGCATCCGCTCCGTCTGATGGCGTGCAGCCTACTGATTTCGGTAGCGGCATCAATGATATCAACCCTGAAGATATAGAAAGCGTTACGGTGCTTAAAGGTCCTGCTGCATCTGCATTGTATGGCCAGCGTGGCGCCAACGGCGCTATCGTTATCACCACAAAATCCGGAGGCGCCAAAAAGAAAACGATCGGTATCAATTTTACCTCCAACGCCTCTGCTGAAACTATCAACCGCTGGCCAGATATGCAATATAAATACGGACAGGGCTTGAACGGGGAAGCGTATTACTCTTACGGCAATACTTCCGATGGTGTGAGCAACGGCAATACCAGCGTGGCCTGGGGCGCACCATTCAATGGACAAAATTTCTACCAGTACGACCCCGTTACACAAACTACCGGCACAGAAAGAACACCCTGGGTACCGTATAAAAACGCACTCAAAGATTTCTTTGAAACCGGCACCACCTTTACCAATACCATCGGCATCGATGGAAAGATAAAAGACCATACAAGTTGGAGACTATCAGCTTCCTATGGCAAGAACAACTGGATCATTCCGAATACAGGGTATGATCGCGCCAACGCCACCTTATCGCTGAACTCAAAGATCACTTCCAAACTGAACCTGAGTTTGAAAGCGAACTATACCAACAGGACCAGCGATAACCTGCCCGGCATGGGATATGGCAATCAGTCTGTAATGTACTGGTATGTGTTTTGGGTACCCAACGGAAATATCAACTGGTTGAGGAATTACTGGGTGAATGGCAAAGAAAAGGAACAGTTGGCTGATGTATTTACAACAGCCCCGGAAAATCCTTATGCCGTATCATATGAATTCATCAATGGATCCAGGCGTAATGGCATTACAGGAAATATCCAGCTGACCTATAACCTAACAAAGGAACTCAGCCTGATGGTACGTGGAACCATGGATCGTACGGATGACGACCGCTGGCAACACCGGCCTTTTACGGCCTACCGGCTTCCTACAGGTTCCTACCGTACACAGGATATCATCTCACAGGAAATCACCGGCGACTTCCTGTTGAAGTATGATAAAAAGATCAACAAGGATTTCCGGATAACCAGTTCACTGGGCGGCAGCAGACTGAAGAACCATTATTACAAAAATGAAAAGAGAGCGGATGGCCTGAAACTGCCTGATGTGTACAGCTTCGACAATGCAGCCAATGCGCTTGTGTATATTCCCGATACCAGTCGCTTTGAGATCAACAGTTTCTACGGTCTGATCTCAGCAGCCTACAAGAACTGGCTTTACCTGGATATTACCGGAAGAAAGGACTGGAGCAGTGTGCTGGCCACCCCTTACCGTAAGGACAATGTAGGTTTCTTTTATCCTTCGGCCAGTCTGAGCTTTATAGCCTCAGATTTTTTCAAACTCTCTTCCACTATCAACTACCTGAAGCTCCGTATGTCGGTAGCCCAGGTAGGCAGCGGCGGAACCACTCCTTACCGTACTGCTTACCTGTATAACCTGGCAGCCAATGGAACATATCCAGACAGTTCACTGGCCAATCCGGCAATGATCCCCAATCCCAATCTGAAACCACTGAAGACAACCACCTATGAAGTGGGCGCCGATGTGAAACTTTTTGATAGCCGCCTGGGAATTGATGTAGCCTTGTACACAGGCCATACAAAGAACCAGATCCTGGAACGCATTGTAGACCGCTCTTCCGGCTATACCCGCCAACTGATCAATGCCGGCCAGATAGATAATAAAGGCATTGAGCTCACAGTGAACATCGTTCCTTTGAAAATGAAGAATTTCAAATGGACCACTTATATGACCTATGCTGCTAACAGAAACAAAATTGTAAAACTTTCCGGCGACGACACTTCCGTTGTATTGAGAACGGGCGCTGTGGGCGGCACGCAGATAGTGGCCAAAGTAGGCGGCAGCATGGGAGATCTGTATGGCATCGGATTTCAAAGATCGCCTGACGGGCAGGTGGTATATTCCAATACCGGAATTCCCCTACTCACTTCCACACCTGTTTTTCTTGGTAATTCCATGCCTAAGTTCAGGGCCAGTTTCGGAAATGAATTTGCATACAAACAGTTCCGGATGAATATCCTGTTTGATGCGCAATACGGCGCCGTGGCCCACTCCTATACCTATGCGCGATTGGCTGATTTCGGAAAAATTGAAGCCACTGTACCGGGTAGATACAGTGGTATCACCGGCAAAGGAGTGATACAGAACCCCGACGGCTCTTACAGGCCCAATGATGTGGTGGTGATCGGTGGTGAACAACTCAGATCATCCTTTTATCCCAATATGATGGGAACCCCCAATGCAGAAGGCGCCACCTACAAAACGGATTTCATTAAACTGAGGGAAGCAAGGATTGAATATTCACTGCCTGCAAAGTCCCTGAAGAAATTAAAACTCTCCAGGCTCACGGTAGGTGTTTATGGCCGTAACTTATTCACCTGGACCACCTGGCCATTGTTCGATCCAGAATTCGGTACATTGTCCGGCACGGATATCGTACAGGGGCTTGAAGTTGGACAGTTTCCCTCTACCCGTACATATGGTTTTAACCTGACACTCGGCATCAACTAACCGGAGTCATTTAAAATAAAAACAGATGAAACGCACTGTAGCATTTTTATCCCTGGTAATGCTGACCATCAGCTTTACTGCCTGTGATAAAGGATTTGAAAAAACAAATACAGACCCCATCAATATCATCAGTTCAGCTCCTGAAAAATTATTGTCGCCCGCACTGGTGAATGTTCTATCCGCCAATATGAGCCGTAACAGGAGTTTTAATAACGAACTCATGCAGGTCACAGTTACGCAGAGTGAAGATGAGTTCGCTGTATTCAGGTATGATTTCCGTCCAAGCCTGGCTGATCTTACCTGGAATGCCTGGTATTCGGAACTGACCAATATCAGGGACATATACACTATCGCTTCCACACCGGAATATCAGAACGATTCTTACAAAGGAATTTCACTGATCCTGGAAGCCTGGATCTTTCAAATGTTGACAGACACTTATGGCGATGTGCCGTATACAGAAGCCAACAGGGGAAAAGAAGGACTGGTAGAACCTGTCTTCGACAAGCAGAAAGATATCTATCAGAGCCTGCTGCAGAAACTGGAGCAGGCCAATACACTGCTATCGGCCGGTGTACAGATTGTTGGCGGCAGTGATCCCATCTACCACGGTGATACCGGGCTCTGGCGCAAACTGGCCAACAGCCTCCGCCTGCGGTTGCTGCTGCGCATTTCCGGAAAAGCTGAATTGTCTCTGACGCCATTGCACAAATCAAACAACTGGCAGAGAATCCAGCTCAGTTTCCCGTATTCAACAGTAACGCAGAGGCGGCGGTATTGAAATGGAATGGGACCATTGTAACCACAGATCCCTTTACAAACCCAACAGTTACCAGTCTCCGTGAGCTTGATTTCAATATACCCTCCATCTGCAATTTTTTTATCCTGAAACTGAACAGCTGGAACGATCCGCGCATCGATATCAGCAACACCTATGGCACCGGGTCCCGTAACAGGATGGGTATTGCTCCCGGTCCGGGTGGTTTTATCGGCATCGAAAGTGGTTATACCCCGGGGGGCGGCGGAGAAACCAAGCAGTCTTATTTCTATTCATACAGTAACTCCGATTTTTCCATCCAAAAGAGCCCGCTGGCAGGTGGTGTGATCATGAGCTATGCAGAATTGCAATTCATATTAGCGGAAGCGGCAGCAAAGAACTGGATCACTACGGGAAGTGCTGAAGAATATTATTACAAGGGGATCGCTGCCAGCATCAACTATTGGGTCCCGGCATTTCCAGAAGACATCACCAATCCCGTTTTCACCAGCTACATAGCGGCTACCACCGGAATTGAATGGGATAACAATCTAATACTGGATAAGCTCACGGGCGACAGTCAAATGGAGCGTATCCATTTGATGAAATACTACAGTCTTTTTCTCAACGACTTCCAGCAATGGTTCGAATACAGGCGCACCGGGCATCCGATATTACCTAAAGGTGCAGGATTGAAGAACGGGGGAATAATGCCCGCCCGGATGAATTATCCCATTTATGTGCAGGCAACCAATCCTACCAATTACAGCAAAGCTGTACAAAGCATGGGTGGTGATGCAGTGAACACATTGATGTGGTGGCAAAAACCATAATTAACAATAGCCGTCAATAAAAATATTCAAGGTAATATGAAGAAGTTAATCCAACATAGTTTTTTGCTGGGCATGGCAGTGATGATTCTGGGAGGTTGCGATAAAACCGGCAATTTCCCCGGTGCAGAGGTGAGCCCGTATGTGGCCATTTTCGATCTGCGGAATATGTACAATGGAGCCGATCTCAAGCTGAGCCCAGCTTCCATGCAGGGTTATTCCGGCATCTCAGGCACTGTTGTTTCCGATCATCGCGGTAACAATATGAAACCAGGACTGCTGATGGTGCAGGACAGGTTACGTTTGAATGAACTGCGTGGTATTGCCATCAATATCGGAGAAGATGCAGCGCAATATATTCCCGGTGATTCAGTCACCATCAACCTTTCGGGTGGTGTAATGAAACGTGTGGATGGATTGCTGCAGGTGGAAGGCGTAAGCCCTTCTGCGGTGAAGAAAGTGGCATCCGGCGTTACCATTTCCGTGAATCGGGTTCCCAGCACCAATATCCTGGCTGATCCCGGTAAGTATGAAAGCACTGAGATCGTGATCGTAAAAGGAAGCTTTGTTCCTGCTGCCGGTAGCTCAGACACCTACAGCGGCGATAAAACAGTGAACGATGGATTTGACAATATTCCGTTCAGAACAGAACCTGCTGCAAGTTTTGCTAATGAGCATGTGCCAGGTCTTGCCAATTTTTTTGGTGTGATCGATTATACACGCGACAACAATGGCAACTATAAGCCTCGCTTCCGGATCCGGAACTCCAATGACATCAGGGTGCTGAGCTCCACCATTACCCAAACCCCGATCGTTATTTCAGGTTTCATGGCCGATGTGGAAGGCACTCCCGATCCGAACGGAGAATATATTCAGTTCCTGGCCACCAGAGATATTGATTTTTCGGTTACTCCTTACTGTGTGGTAACACATAATACCAACTCCGGATATCAGCCTACGGGTGTTCCTGTAAATGGCTGGGCCATGGGCGGCAGCCGTTCCTACAAATTTGATCTTACGAGTGGCACCGTCAGCAAGGGTGAATATTTCTATGTGGGCAATTCCGTGAAACTGATCAATGGCGCGGGCTCAACCAGTATCGCCAATGCCAAATGGATCGTTTCAAGGAATACACAAACCACACCCGGTGATGGGCTGGGCAATGCGAATGCAGATCTCCTGCTCAATGGCGTGAGCCTTTTTACCGATGGCATTGCTGTTTTTGAAGGTACCAGCATCGATAAGAACTCAACACCCTCCGATGTGATCATCACAGGATACAATGGTGCTATCCTCAATATCGCACAAAACGCAGGTCTGCGCATCGGCAATACAGACTGGTATGATATCGTGAATCCTGTTACGCTGGAACCACAGCCGTTCTACAAACAGGGATCCAATACCATTTGCCTGTTGCGTCCCTCACCCACCAATGTGGGATGGTTCTATAAACTGGGAGGCGTTTACAACGCGAGCCTCGGCCGCTGGTCAAAAGCCAGATCACAAGGTGCTGTTGATCTGGATAAAACATCCACACTGAACGACCTGGAAGGTGAAGGTACAGTAGTGGTTACAGGCGGCGGCACAGAAGTGCGTAAACCAACCCAGGTGATCGATTAAAGATGATTACAGCAATGCAGCGTATACTGATGGTTGTTATAATTGTTGTATTTGTGCAAGGTTGCACAAGTCAGCAGCGTGCTGCTCCGGATCCGGAACGGCACGCTCCTGCTTTCGTTAAACGATTCCTTACCTACAATGTGCTCACAGGATTTCAGAAAAATCCACTGCAGTCCGATAAATTTATTGAATGGGCAAAAGATAAAAATTTTGATGTGATCGCATTCCAGGAGCTGAGCACATTTACCCAGGATTCGCTGGAGCGCTTTGCACGCAGGTACGGTCACCATTTTGCAATATTGAATAAAGGGAACGGATCGCCTATCGGTATTACATCAAAGTACCCGTTCACCAATACTGAAAGGATCTCTGGCAACATGCACCATGGCTGTATTTATACACAAACGGGTAATGTACATTTCTTTGTTACACACCTCAACCCTTTCAGTTATGAAAAATGTGTTGAAGAGATGAAGGGAATAATCGCCAGGGCTGCCGCTATTCCTGCTACCGAAAAGCTGCTTATTGCCGGCGACCTCAACTCCTTCTCCCCTGCTGATAGCCTGAATTATCCGGGAAAGCGGCGGTACGGAGTGGTGCACAGCTTGCTGGATGCTGATTTTACAGATGTATTCCGGCAGTTCCATCACCAGTTTGAATTCAGTTTTCCAACAACAACGTATCAATATAAAGTGAAAACACCTGCCAGGATCGATTATGTATTCGCCAATAAAACGGCATTATCAGAACTGACCGCTGCAGAAATCATCAGGGACAGTATTACGGATGGCTTATCTGATCATTATCCGATATTGGCTGTATTCAAATAGAAAAGAATATTAACATGAAGAAACTACTCTCAGGAATATTGCTTTTGTTATCCTTTGCCTGTCAAAGGAAGGCGGCTGTTCAAACAATGTCCGCAACACAGGAGCTCCGCGTATTGTGTTACAATATCCATCATGCCAACCCGCCGGGAAAAACCGGCTTCATAGATATCGATGCCATTGCCCGTGTGATCAGGGAGGCCCATCCTGATATTGTTGCATTGCAGGAAGTGGACAGGAATACAAACCGGAGCGGACGTATCGATGAGGCAAAAGAACTGGCAGAAAAAACAGGGCTGCAATACCAGTTCTTTAAAGCCATCGATCATGATGGTGGAGAATATGGGCTGGCAATACTCAGTCGTTTTCCACTGACCAACACTAAACTGATCCCGCTACCTCAGGCCATAAAAGCGGAAGACAGAATACTGGCGTTGGCTACATTGAAGGTAAATGGGCAAAACATCATTTTTGCCAACACCCACCTTGACGCTACCCGGACGCATGAAAACAGGATTTTGCAGATGAAGGAGATCCTGAAAACAGTGGAACAGGAAAAACTACCCATCATTCTTTGCGGTGACCTGAACAGTGTTGCAGGATCTGAAACCATCAACCTGTTGGATATGCAGTTCAAACGTACCTGTATTGATAATTGCGCCGGCACAGTGCCACAAAACAATCCCACCCGGACAATCGACTTCATAGCATCGCGGAATGCAGACTGGACCTTACTGAAATACCAAGTGATCCCGGAAACCTATGCTTCCGACCACCGTCCGGTTTTAGCCGTCTTCAAACTTTCAAACAACAATCCTAAATAATCCACCCATATTTTGATTATGCAATTCAGGAGTTTACTGTTAACTGTTGTCCTCTTTGCTGCAGTCAAAGCAGCTGCCGCCACCGGAAAAGATTCCGTAACAAGTGCCGCTTATGCACTGATCAAACGTATATTGCCGGAGCGGGTACACAAAAATTTTGAAGTAGTATTGATTGAATCTACCAACGCAAAGGATGTTTTTGAATTGTATTCAAAAAATAACAAGATAGTACTTGCGGGGTCCAATGGCGTGGCCATTGCGAGTGCTTTGAATTACTATCTCAAACACTATGCGCATTGTGATATCGGCTGGAACGGCAGCAACCTGACTATTCCTGATCCCCTGCCACTTGTACCTGATACCATCAGGCAGGCTACTCCTTATACGTACCGTTACTATCTGAATTATTGCACGTTCAATTATACGATGAGCTGGTGGGATTGGGAAAGGTGGGAGAAAGAAATTGACTGGATGGCTTTGAACGGCATCAATATGCCATTGGCCATCACAGGCCAGAACATAATCTGGTACAGGGTGTACAAACAAATGGGATTCACGGATAAAGACCTTGAAAGTTTCTTCAGTGGTCCGGCCTATTTCAACTGGTTCTGGATGGGCAACCTGGATGGCTGGGGAGGCCCGCTGCCCATGAGCTGGATGAAAAGTCATGAAGCGTTGCAAAAGAAAATCCTTGCCAGGCAAAGAAGCCTGGGTATGACACCTGTATTGCCTGCTTTTACGGGGCATGTACCACCTGCCTTCAAAAAGAAATTCCCCAATGCCAATCTGAAACAAACCACCTGGTCGAAGTTTCCGGCGGTATCCATACTCGATCCGGAAGATCCCCTCTTCATGGAGATCGGCAAAAACTTTATACAGGAACAAACAAAAACCTTCGGCACCGATCATTTGTATTCTTCGGATACTTTCAATGAAAACAAACCGCCCACCAACGACAGTACTTACCTGAGTGAGATCAGCAAAAAAGTATACCAGGCCATGGCTGCCGCTGATCCGGAAGCAAAATGGATCATGCAGGGGTGGTTATTCCATTTTCAATCTTCTTTCTGGAAGCCCACACAAATAAAGGCTATGCTGAATGCAGTGCCTGACGATAAAATGATCATTCTCGATCTCTGGAGCGAGAACAATCCTGTATGGAATAAAACCGAAGCATATTATGGCAAACCCTGGATCTGGTGCATGCTGCACAATTTCGGGGGCAATATCAGTATGTATGGGAGAATGGATGAAGTGGCAGCAAAGCCGGCATCTTTGATCGATCAGCCGGAAACAGGACAACTGAGCGGAATCGGTCTCACACCTGAAGCCATCGAACAAAACCCGGTGATGTATGCACTGATGCTGGAGAATGTTTGGCGCAATCAACCCATTGATCTTACAAATTGGTTGAAAGATTATGTATTCCGCCGGTATGGTGCGCGCAATGCAGCTGCAGAAAATGCCTGGATGATCCTGAAGCAAACCGTATATAATGCTGGAGTATCCAACGGAGGACCTGAAAGCATCATCACTGGCCGTCCCACTTTTGCAGCTAAAGCAGGTTGCACTAACACCACAAAAGGATATCGCCCCGCTGAGATCCTGCCTGCATGGGAGTTGATGCTCTCCGCGGCAGATAAACTAAAAGCCAGTGAAGGTTTTCGCTATGACCTGGTGGACCTCACCAGGCAGGTGCTGGCGAATTATGCAGATACCTTACAACGCGAGTTTGCCAAAGCTTACCAGGAAAAAGACAGAGCCAGGTTCACCAGTTTATTTAATCAGTTCACTGCAGTGATCAACGACATGGACAGGCTGCTGGCTTCACAAAAGGATTTCCTCTTAGGCCGCTGGTTGAATGATGCTGTTCGATGGGGCAACAACGCCGCAGAGAAAAAACTATACGAAAGGAATGCCCGCAACCTGATCACGTTATGGGGTAATCAGAATAGCAGTCTGCATGAATATGCCTGCAAACAATGGTCAGGTATGCTGAAGGACTTTTACCTGCTGCGCTGGCAACAGTTTTATTCTGCGGCAATTGATGCGCTGAATAGCAACAGGAACTTCGATCAAAAATCCTTTGAAGAGAAAATGAAGGCCTGGGAATGGCAATGGGTAAACAAACAGGATAAATTCAGTGATGTTCCGGCGGGAGATCCGGTGGTGATTGCAAAGGAATTGTTTCAGAAGTATTGGGGTAAGGTGAAATAGAAAATCCGGGCTGCGCGCTTCAGCCCGGGCTTTACAAAAAGGAATAAAAATTCCTCTGAATTGCTTTTATATTCCTCGCAGAAATACAGGGACTGAATCGACAATTGATTGAAGCGCTTTTGTCCTAATTCTTTTCTCCCAGCAACTCCAGTATACCTTCATTGGTAATGATGAGCATCCCCTGCCTGTCTTCAGTAATGCCACTTGCCAGTTTATAGGGATAGCGCGGATGGCTGCCCTCCATGATGGTAGGCATATATACAAACTGAATATTAGGTTTATGCTGCAAGGCAGCTCCCACTTCAATTATATGGGTTGATACGATGAACAGGCAGTTCCTGTAATCAGCAAAGCCTTCTGTAACGGCCAGTGTACCGTCATAGGCATCCTTCACATTGGTTCCTTTGAAGAGCTCATCAAACATGAGCAGTAGCCGCTTGCCACTGGCCGCGGCCACTGCTGCCTGTTTTACACGCACCACTTCTGCGTAAAAATGGCTATACCCCAATCCGATATTATCGGCAACATTGATGCTGGAATAAAGTCCTTCGCTGACAGAAAACTCCATTGACCTTACTGCCACCGGAAAGCCCATATGTGCGAGGTAAAAGTTAATGCCGATGGCTTTCATCAGGGTTGATTTCCCGGCCATATTGGCTCCGGTCAGAAACAATACATTGGAATTTCCATTCATTGCCAGGTCATTCCCCACAGCTTTCTCTACACAGGGGTGGAAAAGGCCCTTCGCTTCCAGTTTGTTCATGGCGGAAGGCAATGCCGTGGCATAGTTGAATGCTTTGGCAGCAGCAGTATTGCCTACCGTAATGTTCACATCCACTTCACTGATGAACTCCATGATGGAGGCCAGCTTTTCTTTCATACGGCCTTTTAGCAGGTATTCATACTCAGAGAGTGTTCTGACCGGAAGGGCCTGGTAGATATCGATCATCCGTAACTGCTCAAGTTCCGGTGTCTCCAGCATGCTCCTGACAGACCGGAACCTGCTTTGAAAGGGCCCTTCAATTTTCACCAGTGGTTCTACGAACTGATAGCATTTATTGAGGGTAACGATGGTAGCCTGCAGCCCCTGCATCATTTTTTTGTAGCGCTCGTCACGGGTAACAGAGGCCAGCAGTTTTTTGATCAGGGTGGCTGCAAGTACCAATACTTTGTTATTGCCACTCTCCGTATCGAGAAACTCCCTCATGATGGTCAGTTGGGAATTGTCAAAAGGAAAGCTGAGTTTTTCCTGTTGGAAGAACTGAAAGACGCTGCTGCGCTGGTTGATGCCAGTGGCATCCTGCAAGGGGTTGCGGAACATCTGATCGAGGAGCTGCTCTCCGCCCCTGGTCTTTACCTGACTGAATAATCCATACACGGATCCCTGGCGGAACTTACCGAGGATATTGAGCTCTTCGATCGTTTGTTTGTCGTTGTTAAACATGGGGCAAAGCTATTTGAGTGGTTGATGCAGCAGCATTGCTGCCTTTATTTCCGGCGGCAAGGATATCCAGAATGCCTTCATTGCGGATGATGATCATGCCATGGCGGTCATCGGTGATACCGCGCTCCAGCTGATAAGTGTACTCAGGTACATGGCCGTTCATACGCGTTGGAAGAAACTGGAAATCGATATTGCCGGTAGCCTGCAACTGATCGCCTGCCTCCACGATATGTGAAGAAACGATGAACAGGCTGTTATGTTTGCGGGCAAACCCTTTGATAACGGCCACCGTAGCTTCATGCGCATCCTTCACATTGGTACCACGGAAAAGTTCGTCAAAAAGAATAAAGAAAGACCCGCCCTGGCTGAGTTCCTGTGCCATTTTCCTCACACGCAATACTTCCACATAAAAATGGCTGGCGCCAATGCCGAGGTTATCAGGAAGATTGATGGTTGTGTAGATACCATCCAGTACTGAAAACTCCATACTGGCTGCTGCTACCGGGAAACCCATGTGTGCAATGTAGAGTGCTGTACTCAGCGAACGCAGGAAAGTAGATTTACCGGCCATATTAGCACCCGTGAGGAAGAGCGTATTTTTAGCATCGTGCATGTGCAGGTCGTTAGATACCGGCTTTTTAAGCGAAGGGTGATACACACCTTTGAGGTTCAGCATTGCCCGTCCTTTTTCGAGGGCTTTTGGGAATACGAATTTTCGTTCAACGGCGGTTTGCGCCACTGACATGTACACATCCAGGTGATAGATGGATTTGAGGAGCTGCTGCACCTTCTCCCTTTCGGCTATCCGGAACAGTGAGTCAAATGCTGTCACTGCACTGTAACTCAAACGGGATTTATCCGATTCCTTGAGTGCCGGTTCAAGGGCAGGATCCATCAGCAGCTTAATCAGCAATATTCGCTCCTCTCCATAGGCTTCAATATGTTTTATTTCAGGCTGCTCAATAAACCGGGAGGTGGTTTTAATGATATCGATAACAGCCTGCACGCCATTCTGGATCTCCTTTTCGCCCAATGCCACGCGGCTGTTCTTTGCTTTTATCCCTTCTTCTGAATGGCTCAGGTATTTTTCCGCCATATCAAACAGCGCTGCGTCGTAGGGGAAACGCAGCTTTAACCGGGCAAAGTTTTCAATGATGCTGCTGCGCCGGTTAATGGCATTCTTATCGGAAAGCGGGTTACGGAACAGGTCGCTCAGCAGGGCCGCACCTCCGCGTGTATTTGCGTGATTGTAGATATCCACGATACCTCCACCACTCTGTTTTGAAAAGATTTCCAGATCACTGATGGTCTGTTCATCTGTCCGAAGTAAGTTCATCGCATCTGTTTTTATCGGATTACTATTTTCTTTTTCTTCTGATCAGCAGGATGGTCCCCGTGAGCAACAGGCAGCCGGGCAATATCCATATGAACAATATTTTTTGCACGTAAGCTCCCCTTTCAGACACAGTCAGCAGAATATCTGCAGGAGCAATCATTGTCAGTTGTACAGGAAAATGATTGTAGGTAAGCCAGCTATGGGCGCCTTTGATGAAGTCAAGATTCATTAAGATCCGCAGGTTGCTGATAAAGTCAGCACTTCCGAAAACAATGATCCGCTGTTCTTTCTTTCCTGTATTCCTGGTCAATTGAAATGATGTAGCAAATATGTTCCGCTTCATATCTCCCGCCAGGGCATTGAAAGCCGGCAAAGTGGAATCAATGATCAGATCACCCGCTTTCAGCCAGGTTTTACCTGGCGCCGTATGCAGTAAAAGATTGGGTGAATAATTGCTTCCCCTGATGGTGTCAATACCAGCCACGCAGGGCATTCCAACAATATCCAATCCTTCGGTCAACCATGAAAGTGAATCAGCCCTTGATGTAGGAAGAGCAACCACTTTCTCAGGGGTTTCATCATAACTTGGCTGCACCAGTTGTCCGGGCAAGAGTTGCACGCCCAGTTGCTGCAGCAGCGGATTAAGCACATATTGCTTGCCTGGCTTGCCGAGGATCATCATATTACCGCCATTGTTCAGATAGCTCTTTATTTTAGCCTGCACTCCGGTGCTCAGGTCCATGATCGGATCTGCCAGTACCAATGTTGCCATATCTGGGGGTAGTGCCTGCGTATTCAGGTTCAGGGTATCTATATCGAAGCCCATATTCGGCAGGGATGCCCTGATGCTTTTTTCTGTATGATCATAATACCCCCGGTCGCCTCTGATGCGAATATCACGTTCAAGGTCTCCGGTAAGGAAGTATATTTTTGAGATCTTTTCTGGTTCCAGCAATCGTTTGAACACTGCTGACATATTATACCAGTCCGGCCAGCATTGGGTATCATTCAGAGTCCTGGCCACTTCCGTGCGTCCTTTGTATTTCAAAACCATTACCATGCGGTTACCTTCCTTTTTCAGGTCCACTATCTTCCGGATCTCCTCCGGCGATTTGACTTTGCTCATATCCCATTCTTTCCGTTCCGCCACTTTGAGCGCGATCTGTTGCGGGGTCTTGCCGGGATAAATATCATACCAGGTGCTGTCCGGCGTTTGCGGATCGATATCATAGAAGTATTCGTAGTTGAACCTGATATCAGGTTTGAAGCGGAGGTACTGATCCCAGAATAATGCGAGATAACTGGGATTTCGCTTCTCCGGCATGCCAAGCGAAAAATAGGAATTCCTGCTCAGCATGTTTACATAGAGTGTTACCTCCAGGCTACTGTCTCCAATAGTGGCAAGCATCTGTTGCAGCTCAGGAGGTATCGTATTGCCTTTGGTAGCAGTTGTATCCCAGTATTTAGTCAGTACCGGTCTTGAAGTGAGATACCCGGTCATCAATGCAACAATCATAACAAGCATGTAACGCCCTGCCTTGATGAACCAAGGCCTGGATTCTTTGCCCGACTGCAGTTTGATCATGGTAAAGCTCACGAAGATAAATGCGATCACGAGGAAGTAAAAAATATCCCTGGTAACCACTAAACCGAAGATCATTTTCTGCGTCCGGTTTTGCATTGAAAGGAACCAGGTAAGATCCCTGAGGAAATCATACTGCTGCCAGAGCATCCCGATCCTGTCCAGCACAAAAATGATCATGAAAGTACTGATGGCGGAGATCACCGGATGTATTGAAACTGCGGACATGAACAAACCGATGGCCGAATAGGCGCAAGCCAGCAAATAGAATCCCAACAGGCCGGAGATGAACAAACCATAATCTTCTTTTCGTATATCGATCACGCCCACTATCATTACAATGCCAACAATGGCCACCAGCATTAAAAGGTATAGCATGATGCCCAGGTATTTCCCCAGCACTATTTGCCGCAAGCCTGTTGGAGATGAATACAGTAACCTGATGGTACCTGCATTTTTCTCCCGGCTGATCAGCCCCATGGTGAGCAGGGGAATAAAAAGGTACAGGTATGACACCGCTGTTCTGTATACTCCACCGAACAGCATGCCGGTTACAGATTTGGGATACCAGCTCCATTGTGGGTTACTGTTTTTTGTCATAACCTCCTGCACATTGGCCATATCATGCAGCACATTGAAATAATCCAATGCGATCATTACCCAAAATGCCAGCAACACCACCCAGGCTACAGGCGAGTAAAACAGGTAACGCAATTCATTTTTAGCTATTCTGATGATCAATCGCATCTGCGCTGAATTTTTATTTGATACAGTTATTTTTCTGAACATTTTGTGCAGGCTTACCAGCCTGGCATATGATCGTTTATCTTCTTTTGCGTCTGACCAATACGATGCTTCCCAATAAGATCAGAAGGGATGGAATGATCCATACATAGATCAGCTTTTCCAGTTTCACCCAGGAGGGAGTCATTTTGAGCCAGTTGTCTTCAGGGAACGGGAACATGGTGTAGGCTGGATAACGATTGTAATTCAGCCAGCTGAATATGGCGCGGACACGGTCATGCTTACCATTCTGGTCTATCCGTAAAGGGCTGATGAAATCAGCGTCTCCCGCAACAATGATCCGCTGTTCTTTTCCATTCTTTTGCCTGGTCAATTGCAGGGTTATATCATATGAATTTTCTTTCCGGTCTCCCTCCTGCTCATTGAATACAGGTGGAACTGAATCAAGCACCAGCTTTCCCATCTTTTGCCAGCTCCTTCCAGGCAATGCCTGAAATAACGGGGTGGCATTAAACCCACTGTCTTTGTTATGTGCAATACCTGTTACACCAAATATCAACGCAACCTGGGTATCACTGTATGGAATACCGTTTCCTAAAAGAGTCAGCAATCGCCGGTATGTTTTAAGATTGTACTCTTCGCCTAATTCAAATACGCCGGGAGCTTCATAATATGGAACAACATCAGGGGTTTGATGATAAGAGGGATGTACGAGCTGACCTGGCATCAGGTTTATTCCCAGTTTTTGCAATAAAGGGTTGAGCACATATTGTTTACCCGGCTCACCTGATATGAGCATATTCCCTCCGTCACTGATGTAACTTTTCAGTTTATTCATTACATCTGCACTCAGTTCCTTTTTGGGATCTGCCAGCACCAGGGTGGTGATATCAGCTGGGATGTTCTGGGTTGCCAGGTTCAAAGTGTCTACATCAAAACCAAGAGGATATAAACTGTTCAGCCAGCCATATTCGCGCTCACCAGTTTTGGTAATGGAGCGTTCCAGATTGCCGGTGACAAATCCCAGGCGAGGCATTTTCTCACCGGACAGGCGCCTGAAAGCCGCATTAAATGCGGGTTCGCTGGACCTCTGCACACCAGTAAATACGGAGCTTCCGGTTGCACTGGGGAAGAAGTCTACAAAAACCGAGCTGTCTTTCCAACTGATCTTGAGTCCTCTTTTATAGCCTGTTTTTTCCGGATCGAATATTTTCCTGATCTCTTCGGGTCCCATAAACATCGATGAGTCAATTTTCATTGTCCTTGCTACAAGCCCTGCAATTTGTTTGAGGGTTTTTCCCGGAAAGGTCCTGTATTGAGAACTGTCGCCCGGAGGTACTGCGTAATAATAAATGAACTTGAATTCAATGTCTGGCTTGAATCTGCGGTAAGGTTCCCACATGCTTAAATACCTGTTGATAGTTGCAGGAAAGCCGATAAAAGCAAATTCATCCTGTGGGTCTGGTGTCAGCAGGTTGGTATAGAGCGTTACTTCCATGGGCGCTCCATCAAATAATTTCAGGTTCTGCTGGGTCTTTGGGTGAAGCGTATTGGTTTTTCCTGCTGATACATCCAGGTATCCTATATTATTCTGCAGGGATGAAAAATAGCCTACAGCAAGACTCAAAACAATAACAGTAAGATATCTCCGGAGTTTGACATACCAGGGGGACTGTTGCATCTTGTGTTTCAATACCAACAAAGCAAAGGAAACAAACATCAGGATGATCACTGCGAAATAAACAATATCTTTTGTAGTGATGAGGCCCTTCAGCATTCTGCCTGCCCTGCTTTTCATACTAAGGAACCAGGTAAGATCCCTGACAAATCCATACTGTTGCCAAAGGGTATCTATACTTCCCAGGATAACAAGAACGGAGAAACTGATCACTGCTGCCACTATCGGGTACCTGGTAAGGCTGGAGGCGAAAAAACCAATAGCAGCGTAAGCCGAAAGCAGCAGGAAAACACCGAGTCCTGCCGATAATAACAATGGATAAGCAATGTTTTTTATATCGAATGCAGCTGTAACCATAAATGCCGCCAGAATAAGGAGAAACAACAGATTGAAAACAGTTATTCCCAGGAATTTGCCTGCTACCAGTTGCCTCATGCGCAAGGGAGATGAGTACAGCAATCTATGTGTGCCTGAATTGAATTCCCGGCTGATGGCGCCCATGGTCAGCAATGGAATGAACAGATAGAGATATTGCATCACATCTGCAATCATACTTCCGTTTGGATTTGTTATGAACCCATCGGTCAATGTTCCGGGATTGACAAATGGAAGATGCGGGTATTCCAAAGCGGAATAATACAACCGGGGGCCAACCCGGGCAAATCGCATGGTATAGAATAACGCACAGATCCACCAGAACACAATCAGCGTAAACCAGGCCACCGGCGTATAGAAGAGATTCCTTAATTCGTTCTTCGCTATTATAAGTATCCGTCTCATTCTTTGATCAGTTAATAGTTTCCAGGCTACTCATCATTGATTAGCAGCAAAAATCTGCCTCGTCAACTTTGCAGTAAAGCAGTTGACAGGTATCCGTGAAATGAACCTGATAATGGTAAATATTATCCTCCGGTGTTCGACAATTGTTTGAACACTTCGTCCAGCAAGCCTTTTTCGAGATTGATCTCCTTTAGGCGCCAGCCTCCTGCTACACTGGCAGCCACCAGCCTGTCAGTGATTTCCTCTTCACTTCCTTCGAAGAATATCCTGGCCTGTTTGTCTGAGAGGAATTGTACATCTGTTACGCCAGGCACTTTCAGGATATCGGTGGTTGCCGGCGGATTATCCACTCGCATCAATACAGCGTTTGATTGCGCATAACTGTTGAACGCATCCATAGAATCGGAGAAAACGATCCTGCCTCCCTCAATCATGATCACTTCCCTGCAAAGCAGGTTTACTTCCGATAATACATGCGATGAAAAAAGCACCGTGTGTTCTTCAGCAATTTCTTTGATGAGCTTTCTGGCCTCGATCATCTGGTTGGGATCGAGACCATTGGTAGGTTCATCCATCACTACCAGCTTAGGCTTATGAAGGATGGCCTGCGCAATGCCTACCCGCTGCCGGTATCCTCCTGAAAGGTTATTGATCAAACGGGAACTGAAATGTGCAATGCCGCAACGCTCCTTTACTTCCGCTACCGCCGCTTTGACCTTCGTTCTTTCCATCAACCTCAGCTCAGCACAATACTCCAGGTACTCATCGATAGTAAGATCAGTGTACAAGGGAGGCGTCTGAGGCAGAAAACCAATCTGCTTCTTTGCTTCCAATGGATACTTTCTCACATCGATATCATTGATAAAAACGTTGCCTTCTGTCTGATTCAATGTACCGCAGATGATATTCATAGTAGTACTCTTGCCCGCGCCATTGGAGCCCAGCAGCCCAATGATGCCTGCTTCTGCGATTTCAATATTGATATCCCGGATAGCCCAGTTGCTGCTGTATTTGTGAGACAGGTTTTCGGTTTTAAGTATCATGCTTCTTGTTATAAATATTGAACAATACGATCCTGCCTCAATGGACAAAGCCCATCAGTTACCAGTAAACGCAGGATGTTGTTGAGAATGTCCGCGGATCAACCACCAGTAGGGTTAACTACATCTGTTATGCAGACCGTTGTAATAATTTCTTGTTTGCTTACATAATTAAGAGAATACTTCATTTCCACTGAGCGGATTTTATAAAATTCCTCTTCATTGTATATATCCTCCAAACCACTTTTGGTATTACCTGTACCGAAACAAAAAAAAGTAAATCCGGAAAAAAGCAGGAAGATCCCCACAGCATTCAGCTGTTCTTTAAAGAAACGTTGAGCCCTGGTGAGATGTACTTTAACGGTATTGTGAGAGATATGCAGTTTGCAGGCGATCTCATCTCTGCTCATTCCGGCTTCCCTGCTCAGCCAGAATACTTTCTGCTGCATTTGCGGAAGGCGGGTGAATATTTCTTTGAGCTGGTGCTGCTGTTCTTTCCTGAGTATCCTGTTTTCAGCTGTGAGACCATCCGATTGGCCGCTTGTTCTGAGTTCATTCAGTATCCTTCTTTTTCTGCTCTCCTTTTTCAGATGCTTGTATGCAGCGTGTACTGCTACCCGGTACAGCCATCCACCGGGGTTCTCATCGGTTATGGCATCCCGCTTGTCCCACAATTTCAAAAAGGTATCCTGTAGAATATCTGCGGCGCTATGCCTGCATCTGGTAATGGCAGCTATATCCGTAAGCAGGCGTGGCGCATGTATTACAATCATTTGATTGAACAGATGCTCTTCGTACTGAGCGCTGGACTGTATTTTATAATCGGGAGAGATCATATCAACCATATTTATGTACGGTTAGGAGGTTGGGGATTAACCGGAAATTTTGAATCCGGCTTCCTGTAAAAACGTCCGTATCACTTTGAATTTTTTAATCATCAATGGATAGGCGGCATAGTCTGTTTCAAAATCGGCCGAGGGATTATTGTTGTAAAAGAATACAGCTTCCAGGTACGACAGGAAATCATGCTCCCACTTGGGCGAGAGTCCGGCAGGTGTTTCCGGCAAAAAACGTTGAGGCAAAAAGCTGAAGTCTTCAAGTGTTCCGTTTCCGTCAGGAGATAAAAGATACAGATCCCTTCCATAGACCTCCGGATGCGAAGTTGTGCTAATCGTAATACTATTGAAATCGGATACCAGCCGTTTATCATAACCAGGTCTCAACATCTTATACGCAATGGTAGCCAGCGCATCTGCCACATATTTTCTTTGTGCAGAATCAGACATCGTTGCAGGATTGACATTGATCAGCATAAGTGTATTGAATCCCAGAAAAGGTCTGTTTACCCTGGCCGACAATCCCTCGAATTGCCTTGCTCTGGAGCTTTTCACCAGAAACAGGCTTTGCAGCGGAAATACATTGGCCAGTTGCGGCACCAGCCTGTCTTTCAGTAAGGGTAACATAGGAAGCAACGCTTCCTTTTCGGGCAGCAATACCCAGGTGATGCCTGGCTGCGTGCCTGTGGGAGAATACTTTATTGACAACCTTTGGTAAGAGTAGCGTGGAGTTCCATTCAAAATATCCACCTGAGTTCTGGAAACTGTGTCGTTGTAAAATACAGGTATGCCTGTGGCTTCATAAAACTGGAATATAGCGTGATCAACCGCATCGGAGGGATTATCCTTTACTGTCAGGTGAAATTCTTCTTTATTGTCTGGTTGCAGCGCTGCTTCTTTCTTACAGGCAATCATTGTCAAAGCAAGGAGAAATATCAGGAAGCCATAGCTTTTTTTTATTGCAATCATATATGCTGTTTTCGGATTAGAAAAACATGTACTGCTCTATTGTATCAATGGACGGATCGGGCGGGGCTCATTGGAAATCACTCCATGGCCAAAATCAATTTCTGCAACAGGTACGGTCAGCACATAAGCTGACGGTTCTTCTGCATAGGGTCTGAGTTCATAATAACCTTCCAGAGACCGCCCGCCCATACCATCCAGGACAAAAGAGGGGTGCCTGATGGCTTTACCAAAAGGATATTTACTGTTCACTCCATAGCGTCTCAGATCAAACCAACGATGATATTCAAAACAAAGCTCCCTGCGGCGTTCGTTTCTTATGAAATCAACCAGGGGCGCTCCGCTCAGATCGATCACCGTAAGGTCTGCTGGTTTGAACCGGTTTTTACGAAGCTCCTGCAGGACAGCGATAGCTTCTTCATTACGGCCCAGGATGGCCAGCGCTTCGGCTTTATTCAGGTATAACTCCGGCAGGCGGAAAGCGCTCAGGTCTGAAATATCAATTTGCTGCACCTCCCCCGATTTTCTGGCCAGGAAATCACCTGTACCTGCTTTCTTGAAAAAGAAAGACCATCTCAGATCCTTTTGAGAGAATATTCCCAGCAGATCTTCAGAAACCCTGTAAGTGTCCTGTGAAAGAGAACCCAATGAAATATCCGCCATTCTTTCTGCCAGATAAGGACCACTTCTGGTTGTATAAATGAGTTCCGGAGAAGCGCGTGTCACAAATGGAGTGCCGGCTACCCAATTGTTCATATCCCTGAGCCTGTATTGTTTTGCAATGACCTTATCCGCATAGATCACTGCTTTTTCATAATTCTCCTGGTACAGGTAGATCCTGGACAATAAGGTTTGTGCCAATGCCTGGTTGACCCTGACCACTGATGTTTCATTGAACCCATCCAGCTCTTTTTCGGCTTCGAGCAGATCCGAAATGATCTGATCATACACTTGCTGAACACTGGATCTCGGAAAGGGTGCGCTCTGTATCTCAGGTATTATTTTCAGCGGCACTCCATAATCTGTGGAAGCGGTAGCAGCACGATAAGGTTTCCCATAAGTATTTACCAGTAAAAAATAATAGTAGGCTCTCAATGCGTGTGCTTCTCCTGAGAGCTGTTGCAATTTTTGCCTGGAGGCATTTCCCTCCTTCATCTGGGAGATATTGAATAAAACTGAGTTGAGGGCCGCGATCATTTTATAAAAACCGGAGTAATATCTTCCATAGATATCGCTTAATGTGCCATCACTCTTCACTTCCGGCACCTGTTGCCAGAAATGCATCCCAAACTGATAAAATGGCTCGATATTATTAAAACGGGGTACCGGATTATGTTCGGCGTCATCATCCATGAAAGCCTGATCATGCCAGAATTGACTATTAGGATATCCTTCACCTAACAGCACCTCCTGCAGATCATCAACAGACTGGAGAAATGTCTGGTTTTGCGAATAGGCCGCCAGGAATTTTTTACAGGAAGCGCCTGTAAGAATAAGCACGGCGATGAGGAATATTGTAACTGATTTCATACTGATATAATTTGTCAGAATGTAACATTGATTGAAAATGAGAAAGACGGCCGTAGTCCCAGATTGATATTGGGAGTTGATCCGGATTGCGTTGGATCCTGTCCGCGCAGATCCTTGTTTGCCCAGGTGAGTAAATTTGAGCCTGACAAACTGAATCTGGCAGCTTTAAGATGCATGCGCCGGCATAGTTCAGGTGTGCAGGTATAGTTCAGTGCAGCAGATTGCAATTTGATATAATCGCCGCTTACAACCCGTATGTCTGAATTATCATACATCTGGTAATAATCCCTGGCAAATGGAATAAAGGAACCTGTGCTTGTATTTCCACCTCCGGTCTGCAGCCACCAGTTCATATCCGCGCCCGGAGGGTACAGTCCGGGAATATTGGTTTTCAGTTCATCGCCGGGATAACGCCAGCGATCAACGAACTCTTTACGCAGGTTTCTCTGGGAACTTGGTTTATAAGTACCGTAATTGCCTGAAGCTATCTGCAGCAAGCGGATCTTATTGCCTAAGCTATAGGTAAAATTGAAGTTCAACGACCAGTTCCCGTAGGCAACATAATTCGAGATACCTCCCTGAAGCACCGGTTCGCGTTTGCCGGATTCCACCAGTATCACACCCAATAATTCCTGGTTGTTCATTTTACCATAGCGTTCTTTCAGTTCTTCCGCATTTTCGGGCTCTGCACCATAAAAAACAGGCTGCCCGATCCCGTTCAAACCTTTGAAACGGTAAGAGTAAAAAGTATTGACCGCTTTCCCATCCAACACAACCTGGCCTGCCAGGTAGGTCTCGTAGGTATCCCTGGTAGCAGCATCGGCCAATGATCCTTTTCCCTGGATCTTGATTGCATTGCTCAGTAATTTGTTGAAGACCTGACCAAATTGAGGATCTATGCGCCAGATGAATCTTCTATTGCTTCCCAATGACTGATTAACGGGAGTGAAGTTGAAAAGCAGCTCTATTCCCTTGTTCTCCAGACTACCTCCATTAACCACATAAGAATTCAGGCCATTTACTTCTGAAATAGTTCTGGTCAGGAATGCATTGCTGGTCTTTTTATAGAATACCGTAAAAGAGCCATTGATCCTGGAGTTGAAAAGAATAAAGTCCAAAGTGGCATTATAGGCATCTGTTTTTTCCCATTGCAGGTTGGGATTGGGGTAGTTTACAATGCTGGAAGTATATGTCTGAAAAAATGAGTTGAATGCGCCTTTTTGAATGATGGTATAAGGCGTTTGCCCAGCCAGCATAGTGCCCTGCGTGCCATATGAAACGCGCAATGCAGCCTGGTTCACCCATTTTACATCTTTCAACAGTTCCCTGTCAATATTCCATCTGCCCGAAATTCCCCAGGTTGGCAGGAACCTTTCGTTGCTGCGGGAGCCAAATGCATTTGAAAAGTCGCTGCGGGTATTGACGCTCAGTATATACCTGTCATTATAAGTATAGCTGGCCGCCAGATACATGGAAGCCAGGTTGGTCAACCCTTCCGAAATAACAGGCGTATATTGGGGAGTCATCATTTCAGCGATATAAGCCACATACTTAGCGTCATGCAGTTCAGCGAATGTTTGCCCTCTTTCAGGATAGTAGCCTTGCCTGAGCTGCGCTATACCGCTGTTTTTTGCAGAAGACAATTCACTGCCAAGGTTTGCAGTGATAAGGTGCTTTTTACTCTCATCAACATACCGGCTGTAGTTTGCCTGCCCACGGATAGTGTAGGCGCTTTGCCGGTTATTCTGCCATTGAAGAAGTCCGCCGAACGGGAAAGCGTTCCGTGTCAGATCTTCCGGAAATTCGCCTCTCTTCAGGTCCATAAAATTCGTTTGTTCATCATACCAGGTGCGCTGTTCCGTGTTCGTTGCCGAGTAAGAAAGGGTGGCTTCCAATTGCAAACCTTGCATCAATGCATAATTGAAGTTGGCAGTGGCAGTATAACCGCTGCCATTGACTGTCTGGCCGCTGCGGTTCATTTCGTTTAAAATATTGAAGCTGGGTCTTGGGGAAGCCTGGCCATTGGGATAAAAATACAGGCTGCCGTCCTCATTGTATAAAGGAATGGTCCGGCTGGTCCCATAGGCATAGTTCATAACCCCCACATCGGATGGCGTATACATACGATCATTCTTATTGGCCATGATGCTGAACTGCGCCTTCAGCTTTCTGTAGTTCAGGTCGAAGTTTATCTGTCCCGTATACCGTTTATTATATTCACCTTTGATCACGCCGCGTTCATTGGTATATCCTACCGATGCATAATAACGGCTCAGCTGATTCCCTCCGGAAAGGCCAAGAGAATGATTGGAAGATATTACGTCCTGTGTTACTATACCCAGCCAATCCGTGTTCATTTGACCGGCCCTTCTTATACGCTCGTTATAAGTGTCATAATCGATCCTGCCGCCGTAATAATCTATTACTGCCTTTTCATAGGCTTCCGGATAACCGATAACGGGTATCTGCCTCTCGAACATTTCCCTTGAAACATCTATCCGTTCCTGTGAATTCATCATGTACACATCATTATCCGTATATCGCGGACGGCGCGAATAAGTGAGGCTGCTGTTGTAGTTGACTGATGGTGGCCCCGGCGTTCCTCTCCTGGTGGTGATCACAATCACTCCGTTGGCCGCCCTTACCCCGTACAAGGCGGTAGCAGCGGCATCTTTCAATACATCAATGCTTTCAATATCATTTGGATTAATATTTGATATGGCATTGCCTACAAGATTTACAAAATCCAGGTCATTGATCTTACTGGCGGGGATGGGTACCGGATCAACCCGAACTATGCCATCAACCACCCATAATGGCTCCCTTGTACCCAGTATGGTGGAAGTACCGCGGATACGCAATTTAGGTGCGGCGCCCACCTGCCCCGAGTTCTGCATCATTATCATACCGGGAACACGCCCTTCAAGCATCTTATCAACTGTGGTAAGACCGGGTTGGTTAATGGAATCCATTTTCAGCGTGGTTACAGCTCCTGTAAGGCTCTTTTGACGGATCCTCTGATAACCGGTAGAAATGACCACTTCATTCATTGAATCCTGAACGGGTTCCATCGTAAGATCTATATTGCTCCTTCCTTTTACTGAAACAAGTTCCCGTTTATAACTGATATGGGTAAACGACAGTTGATCTTTCGGATCAGCTTCTATGAGAAATTTACCATCCAGGTCAGTTTGTACTGCAGTATTCCTCTTTTCTGCCTGTACAGTTACGCCAACAACCGGTTTCCGGTTCCGGTCAATAACCTGTCCGGCAATATTGATGCTTTTATCCGACTCAGTATTTATGATATAGCTGTCGTCGCTTTTAGGATCTTTCTTTTTTATGATGATAGTACCATCATAAATTGTAAATGTCAGATCAGTTCCCTTGAAGCACAGCTCAAGTGCCTGTGACAGGGGCATATTCTTTACATCAAGTGTAACTTTTTTAGCCCCTGCCAGCATTTTTTCCGTGATCATGATATTCAATCTGGTTTGCGCCTGAATCATTTTAAAGACCCCTTCCAGGGATTGATTCTTCACTGAAAGTGAAACCCGGGGGTCATTGTCCTGCGCCAGACTTCGCTTTGATAAAGCACATAGAAATAGCAATAAGATGGGCAATAATTTTCTCATACAATTAATTCGGTTAAAGCATTCCTTAAAAAGATGATGAGCAGCATGTAAGCAGTGCATGCAGCTGACAGGACTGGTTTAGTGGACTGATCAACGGGCAGATCTGATGATCAGTTTTCTGCCATCGATGGCAAAATCTATATTATTGATCTGTAAAGCGCCTAATACCGATTGCAGGCTACTGCTCCGCTTTAAGATGATAAGGAGTTTTTCATCAGGAATAGCGCCTTCATATACCACATCAAGGTCATACCACCTCGCAAATTCGCGGAGAATAATGGGAAGTTCAACTTTATCGAAATAAAAATATCCGTTTTTCCAGGCGATCGTTTCTTCTGTATTGATTGAATTCTTTACAACAAATTGTCCGTTAAGATCCATCTGTGACTGCTCCTCCGGGGAAAGGTGTACCGCTCTCTTTTTGTTGCTCACTTTCACTGATCCATCAAGCAGTGTTGTTTTTACTAATGGTTCATTGTCATAGGCATTCACATTAAAGCTTGTGCCCAGCACATCGATCTGCATGTCACCCACTTTTACACGGAAGGGTTTCTTTACATCCTTTGCAACTTCAAAAAAAACTTCGCCTTTTACTGACACCACACGTTCCTCATTGGTAAAAGCCACCGGATATTTGATAGAGGAAGAAGCATTCAGCCAAACCCTGGAGCCATCCGGCAGCGTCAACTTGTATTGGCCGCCAGTTGGTGTGGCCATTTCATTCATCAGGTGGTTGTTCATGCCTGAACCAGGTTCATATTTTACCTGACCATCCTCCAATTTCACTATCCTGGACTCCCCTTCCTTTGCCACCATTCCAATACCGGCACTATCAAGTTGAACCACTGAACCATCAGAGAGCGTAAGCGTTGCTTTATCAAAGGAAGCAGCCGGTTCATTATTATTCGCCACAGCCGCCGATTGTACTACAGATGGGTTGCTCCTGTAAAAGTATGCGCCAACTCCGATCAGCAGTACTGCTGCCGCAGCATATCTGATCCATTTTCTTCTGAAGGGAACTATATGCCCCTCGCCAGGCTCAGGCCTGTCGATATGATTGACAGGAACATTAGCATTTAGTAAAGCCTGGTCTACTTTCCGCCTGTTATCCAATAGCGTTCTCACTTCTTTCTGCCACAGCTCAGCACGCTGAAATTCTTCGTATATGCTGTTGTTTTCTGAGGAAGCGTTGCGCCATTCATTCAGCTGCTTTCTTTCGGCCGCATCCAGTTGACCGGTCATCGACCTGAAGAGCAGTTGACTTATAATATTGATATCGCCGGAATCAGACATATCTTAATTACGGGAGTATGAAGGAATTGTTACCGGATTTTTTCCGGATTTTTTTAATTGAAGTAGTCCGGGGGAATTGCGGCCAAAAGAAGCGCAAACTCCAAACCAGAAAGTTTTTTGCGTAGCATTTCAAGCGCCTGGGACTTCTTGGTACGCACTGTAGAATCTTTCAGGTTCAGCCGCTCTCCTATTTGGTCATTTCCAAGCCCTTCAACATAAGCAAGCCGGAAAACTTCTCTGAGATAGTCCGGGAGCTTATCGATCTCTTCCAGGATCAATCCATAAACACGTGCCCTGACCAATTCCTGCTGGATACTGTCAGTTGTTTCATGTTCGTTCAGCTGTTTGAGCTGTTCATAATGTTTATCCTCGGTTTTCTGCAGACGCAGGTGATCTATGCATAAATTCCTGGTGGTTAATTGTAACGAATTAAGCAGATGTCGTAAGGATTCAAAGTGTTTGGACTGGTTCCAAAGCCGGATAAATACTTCGGCAGTTATATCGGCGGCTGTTTCATTGGCTACATATTTTTTGGCCAGGAGCATTACAACAGGGTAAAACTGCTGA
Organism: Pseudobacter sp.; assembly: GCF_051955275.1. Taxonomy (NCBI): domain Bacteria; kingdom Pseudomonadati; phylum Bacteroidota; class Chitinophagia; order Chitinophagales; family Chitinophagaceae; genus Pseudobacter; species Pseudobacter sp. The sequence goes on from NZ_JBQCGW010000121.1 coordinate 30,304, forward strand.
TAAACTTTGCAATACGCTTCGCTTTCACCAGCGTTCAGACGCCTGATAAGTTCTTCGTCGCTATTGAGAGGGCCGCCATCCACCGGATTAGTAATTTAGGTTAGCACGGATATATGTATCAGAACCAAAAACAAATAAATGTAGTATCAGGCGAATATACACAAGTTGATTGTAAAAGATGCAGGACTGCTATTTTCTGTCTTTTACCGCACAAAGCTCTCGGTAAATAAAGAAGAAGTCCTGTTGATTTATGACCAACAGGACTTCCATGCGCCCGGAGCAGGCAGTTCAAGATACTACTAATCAGCTAGTTAGTACAGATTACAAACCTTAGGATATGCATAGTATCCGGTAACGAGTCTGAATAAGAAATGACGATTACCCTCAACAGCACCATTATTTTGAGATCAATTGGAGATATCTGCTTTTGACCGGTCGAAGGGCGTGAAGCTGCTCACTATACCATCAGGTGTGAGTTTGCGGATCACCAGGTTTTTCGTATCTACGATAAAGAGATTGCCTTTGCTATCATATGCCATGCAATCCGGAAAATTGAAAAGGGCTGCCAGCGCTTTACCATCCTTATGCCCTTCTTCTGCAAAGCCGCCAATATTTTTTCCGCAATCTGCGATAGCGCCATTCCCTGCGAGAGTGATCACTTTCCCGTTTGCAATTTTAGTGATGCGATGGCTTCTGTTATCGGCATACACGATGTCTCCTTTTTTATCGAGCACTACGTACCCTGGGTCGAACAATTCGGCTTTGCTGGTATCGCCGGTAGTGTAAACAGGGCACCACTGTCTTTTGTAAGGCTTACCGGCCATGGTGTTTACCTGCAGTGTTTTTGTGTTCAGTTTCCTTACTGAGCGACTGATCCCTCCTCCTGAAAAAATGATATTATCGTCCTTATCAACGGCCATGTCAGCCAGGCAAAGCAGCAGATACTGGCCTTCACTGTTTTTCAGGGTGGTTACTTTGCCATTGCTGACCTTGCGTATAATGCACCAGTAGTCCCAGCTGCCATCTGTCCTCAATTTTTCGGGAATACCCGGTTCATAAGCTACCCGGCCGGTTTTTACGCCTCCTATGCTCTTCAAGCAGCTCGATGCAACATCTGCAATATAGATATCCCCGTTGCTGCCGAATGCTACGCTTCTGAAACTATTGAATTTTGCAGACTTCAGATCCCCGTCTTCGAAGCCACTATAATTTTTATCGCCCGCATAATACTCGGTCTCACATTTCCCGTTGACCACTTTCATTTTATTGATGGTACTTCCGAACATAATAAACATATTATCTTTCTCATCAATAATTATGTGATGGCCGCCACTGCTGTGTATCCTCTTTACGGTTCCGTCAGGAGTGATCATTACTATGCCATCCCTGTCAATTACATACATATTGTCTTTGCTGTCGATTGCCAAGTAGGAAGGACGATTCACCACATCGGCTTCTGGTGGAAATGCCGGAGAACCTGCAGATCCTTCCTTTGTTTTCTCCGCAGCTTTTCCGGTAGGCTTCCCCACTGTTTTATCTACGGTTTTGTCCACTGATTTGTCTATTGCTTTATCTACTGAACGCTGAACGGCGCTGTTCACTTTGTCTGCCATCTTTTTCAGTAACTGCGCCTGAAGGGAGACAGTAACAAACATGGTAGCAGCCAGCAGGAGGATAAGCTTTTTCATTGTTTATATTTTTTTCAGTTCAAATTTCCACAGAAATGCAAGCCGGGCAATCCCCTGAAAAGGTGAATTCAGCGCATGCAACCACACCAAAAGAAATGGGCATTGGGTTTATTAACCTCAATGGCCTTTTTGATAGTAACATTTTCCAAATTGTGAAGAAGCGGTAAAAGCCGGTGAAATATTTATCGTGTAATGGCGGTGGTGACTGGCATAGCAAAAGTATGTCAGTGTCATGTATAAGTAATGGCATGTCATGGCGGTTTGGTGTAACGTTGATGAAGTCGTTTTGTAGTTCGCGTGCAGTGCGTGCGGAAGCGTAGGTAGTTCGTGCGGGGTGCAGGTGTAGTGCAGGAATATGACGTAAAAAATGTCAGTCATACGGTCAGTCATTTTTCAGTCAACAATGCTGATCGTAACTGTAAAAGAGTGTTGGAAAGTGACCGAATACAACTGCTCCAAAAAGAAAAAGGATTGCAAATCAATTGATTACAAGCCTTTCGTAGTGCCCCTCGTTAGAGAATTATCGAACCAGGAGAAAGAAGAATTAAGGCTTATTTTTAAACTTAAACACCTGATAGTCAATGCGAAATCGATTTATTGATTTCTTGTCTCTGTCTATTAAGGATGAAAAAGGGTGAAAATGCCTTTCTAAAATTCTATAAATTTTTATAATCTAGTTGCTAGTATTGAATCCCTCATTAATTTATGGGGGGGAGACTTGCCAGTTCATGTTGAGTGCTGGCTCAAGACGCTTTTGGAATTTATTTTCCAATTTCTACCTTGACTATTAACTTAGACTGAACAGAGGTAAGGCATACAACATGGGTTTTTCTGCAAGTGTGGATGGATATCCAAAAGCAGGTTCGCTGTTGGACTTCAGTCCGGGCTTGACGGAATGCCAATGAGTTTTTGATTTTTAACTTGCACTTTTATTTCATCAGTCAGCAGCGTCTTCGGGGAAGACGAAATACTAATTCCACACGTGCTGCAAACCCTGAATGAACGTTAAATGCAGGTTTCTTAAAGAACATTCAGGAAAATAAAAATGAATCTGAGTGCAATAGTTATTATAGGGAGCTTAGGCATACTGGCAATAGCAGCTTTGATCTTTATACACCTCAGAGATCAAAAGCTGCTTAAGACTGTAACCAAGCCTTACCGAGGAACACAGTCAGAACGGAAAATGGTGTTGACTCTTTTGAAGCGTAGAATTCCTGCCCAAACTATTTTTCACGACTTGTACTTGAGAAATTCAAATGGAAGATATTCTCAAATGGATTTAGTAGTGGTGACAAAAGTTGGAATTATAGTATTTGAAATAAAAGAATATAGTGGTTGGATTTTTGGAACTGGAAATCAAAGAGAATGGACACAGGTTCTTGCTTATGGCAATCAGAAATTCCGTTTCTATAATCCTATATTTCAGAACAAAAAGCATATAACCGATTTAATTCATCAACTTCCTCAATTTGAAAAGATCCCATTTTATTCCGTTATAGTCTTTTTTGGAAATTGTAAATTTAGAGATTTGAAATTAATTCCAGATGATGTGTTTCTTATCAAATCATGGCAAGTAGATAATGTATTGGAACAGATCTTGCAAGCAAATCCACAAGCACAATATACCGATAAAAGAGAAGTTGTAAATTTATTAAATGCGGCAGTCCAAAACGGCGAGAATAGCGAAATTTGTGAAGAGCATATTAGGAATATTCAAGCCATGCGTGGTAGATATAGATAATAGATACGATTAAACTTTCCCCTAACATTGGCGTTGCCAAAAATGGAGCATGATATTGAAACAATCAGCAGGAGTAATTGTCCTGTATTTCGGTTCGCGGACTCAACGAATAAAGGCTAGCTTTAGTTCTTAATATTTAACTTTATCAAAAAGCCAGGTAGCGGCTCCGGCTGACGGAATTCTATTCCCTACCATCGAAAAGCAAACAAAAGAAGCTTTGAAATAAGCCAGTGAAGAAATTGAAAAAATACTTTTAAATTAGAATTATGGAATACAAATTTGAAGACATAAATATAGGCGATGAAATTATTTTTGACACTACATCATCACAAAGTAACCATGACCTTTATTGGAAAGTAATAAATAAAATTGACCAAACTAAACAATTAATTATTCAACTTGACGAAATGGGACATAAAGATTTACGTTGGACTTTGAAAATGAATGAAGTCAAACATCATATTCCATTGGCGCCAAAAAAATAGTCAATACTGAACACAAAACTCAGGATCGTTAATGGCAAGTTTAGTTCGTAATTTAATTTTCAAGAATTAGCCCCATCCGGAATCGAACCATATAAACTATTTCGGATCAATGATTTGAATATTGGCGTCAAAACAATAAATTGGTATAAACTAAAAAGGCTTCAAGTCTAACGACTTAAAGCCTTTTCTTTTCAAGTGCCCGGAACAGGAATCGAACCTGCACTACCTTTCGATAACAAGATTTTGAGTCTAGCGCGTCTACCAGTTCCGCCATCCGGGCCAATAATCTTGGGGCTGCAATATTAAGCATTAACTCCTTTCGTACCAAATCCCTTACTCAAATACCACGGTTTTATTTCCGTACACAAACACCCTGTCCTCCAACACCAGCCTCAAACCCCGCGCCAGTACGGCCGTTTCTATCTCTTTCCCTGCCTTTACCATATCCGCCGTGGTAGCCGAATGGCTCACCGGAATGATCTGCTGGGACAGGATCGGGCCCTCATCCAGGTGGTCCGTTACAAAATGCGCCGTGGCGCCGATCAGTTTCACTCCCCGCTCAAATGCTTGCTTGTACGGCTGCGCGCCCGCAAAGGCCGGAAGAAATGAATGATGGATATTGATGATCCGCATCGGGAATTTTGCCACAAACTCAGGAGAAAGGATCCGCATGAATTTTGCCAGCACAATATAATCCGGCTCATACTGCCTTACCAGGTCTTCCACCTGCTGCTCAAACAATACCCTCGAAGAAGAAGGCACCTCAATCTTATGAAAGGGAATATCAAACCGGCGGCAGATATCTTCCAATGTATCGTAATGGCCGATCACAGCCTGCACCGTGGCGCCTAGAGATTGAAAGTAATTCCTGATCAGGATATCCGCCAGGCAATGGTATTCCTTCGTAACAAGTACCACTATGCGCTTTTGCGGCTGCGGATTCACCTGCACCACGGCATCGGGTGGTAATACCTGCTGCAATCGTTGCTGAAGCTCGGGGACCTCTTCCCCCTCCTCCACTTCCACCCGCATGAAAAAATGATTGGCCTGCTTGTCCACATACTCGCGTAAGGAAACGATATTCATTTGCTCAGCAGCCAGTACTCCTGAAATTGCGGCTACCAATCCAACCTGGTCGCGGCATTGAATAAGGATGATCATATCAGCGGTTTATCGGGTTGTGAAACTGTTATCAGCGGTGTTCGCATCCAGGAAATACCCGGTATTGATCATTACAGATCTGATTGCTTTTGTAGCGGGAACAGTAACGGTTGCTTTATGCGGATTGGCTTCCCATACCTGCGAAGTACAATGCTGTACTTTTTTGGAGCCATCTGCAAATGTAATTTCCAGATCAAAAGGAATTGGCTTCCCGCCTGTGTTGCTTAGGGTAACCACTGATTTGTTCACATGTTCAATTCCGATATCCATATAACCCGGAGCAAAGAACCAGTTGTTCCAGAACCAGTCGAGCGATTTCCCGTTCACATCATTGAACGTATAAAAGAAATCCCAGGGGATCGGGTGCTTTCCATGCCAGCGGTCCATATACGCATGCAGACATTTTTTGAACATGGCGTCTCCCATCATGTCTTTCAGAGCCAGATAGCCCAGCGCTGCCTTTCCATACTGGTTGGCGCTAAGCCCCTTTCCTGTGAGCGATGTTCCCGGTGTGATGATGGGCAGGTCCATATCTGCAGAACGGTCTTTCGTCCAGTTATTGACACGGAACATTTTGAACAGTTCTTCTGCCTGCTGTTTGCCCATGTACTCATACCCGATCAGCAACTCCAGGGTGGTTGCCCAGCCCTCATCCATAAACCCATAACGGGTTTCATTGATGCCCATATAGAATGGCATATAGGTATGAGCGATCTCGTGATTGGCTACCAGTCTTGAAAAAGCACTGTCTTCATATGATTCATCATTCGCCATCATGGGGTATTCCATTCCTGCATAACCCTGGTACACAGTCATCTTTTCATATGGATAAGGAATGCCCGGCCAGTTGCGCGAGAACCATTTCAACGCATCTCCTGCAAATCCAACCATATGATGGTAGTCTGCAGCCGTATCATTAAAAGCCGCCTGAACACTGGCTCTGCGGCCGGTCTTTTCATCTACCACCACACTGGCAGCATCCCATACGTAATGATCGCTGAGGCCAAAGGCCACGTCCGGAATATGTGAAGATGTAAATTTCCAGCTGTTGAATTCCTGCTGTGCCGTTACTTTACCGGCAGTCATTTCTTCCCTGCTGGCAATCCTGATCTTCTTATCTTCTTTAAGAGATCTAACATATCGTGCTGCAAACTCAGGCTGCAAAAGCTTTTCAGGCTGATGCAATGTGCCCGTTCCCCATACAATGAAATTTTTCGGGACCTGGATGGTTACAGTATAGTCGTTGAAGTCGTTATAGAATTCATGGCCGTCAGTAAAATCAGACCTGTCCCAGCCATTGTAATCATCATACACTGCAAAACGGGGATAGAAATAAGCCAGGAAGAAACTGGTGCTGTCGATCATGCCTTCACGGCCACTCTGTACGGAAACATCAAAGTTCCATTGAATATTGAGCAGCACGGAATCGCCGGGAGCAAGGGCTTTTGGCAGTTCAAATCCCATGGAAGTGGACTGGTAATCTGCAGGCCATTCAATGACCTGTCCATTTGCTTTGATGCTTTCTATATGTACACCACTGGTGAGATAATCCCGGTACGCATCCCGCTCCCTTGCAGCCCCAGGCAAATGGATATTGAGGAATAATTTAAGTTGGGGGTTACGGATGGTATCCGGACTGTTATTGATATACACGATCTCTTCGGAGCCTTTCACATTCCTGTCGGGCGGGTTCACCTGCAGCTGGATATTGTACCGCGCTTTATTCTGCCAGTATTTAGGCCCGGGCCTTCCATCCATGGAACGCGTTTTATTCGCATAGGCTTTACGGACATCCGCAGGCATATACAAAGATTGAGCTATCGTCCTTTCCAGGCCAATACCAGTCAGTAATACCAGCAATGGCAACATTCCTTTCTTAAACATGAGATGATTGAATTTGGACAGGAAAGTTATTGAATATCCTCCAATACCAATATCCGCTGAACACAATTGTAAACCTGGAAGCGCCGCCCGGGAATCCGGAGCGGCGCTATGGAATGTCAGAGTGCAAACTAGTTTGTATGTGCAGCACGCGCTGCCATGATGCGCTTCACCAGATTGTTCAGCAGGTACATCATAAAGATGGTTATCACGCTGGTCACCACCACAACATATCCAACAGTATCAAAATGCATGATCTTATGGGACGGGGTTTCCACCACAATCAATCCGGCAATGAAAGCTCCGATGCCGCCGGAGATCTGCTGTACAGAAGAATTGATGCTCATGAATGCTCCCCTGTCCTGCATGGCAGGAACTACAGAGAGCAGTGCCGAGCTTGCGATCATACGGGAAGAAATACCAGTGAACATCACCACATTGATCAGAATCAGAACATATACCGGTATCGGTCCCAGGTTGGTATACACCAGCACCATGATGATGGTAAGCAGGGAACCGATCACGAAAATGGGATATTTCCCGAACCTGTCGGATGCCTTTCCAACAAATGGACCAATGATCATATTACAGATGCCGGAAACCAGGTAAAGCAGGGTCAGCTGGTTCAGCGTGATACCAAGATTATTGGTGCTGAATGCACTGCCGAATGGCATTAGCATAAAACCACCGGTAGCCAGTAAGGTAGTAGTGGCAAATGCAAGCAGGTATTGTTTATTGGAAACAGTTGCAATAAGATGCATGATGGGATCCCGGGTACCCTTTGCAGCCAGGTGACCGGTAACAGGCTTCATGAAACGGATAATCAGCACCAGTACAATAGTACAAAAGATCACGAGCATCCAGAAAGGCGCATGCCAGCTAAGATGCGTGGCCAGATACAAACCAATGGGAATACCGAGAACCTGGCTGGCTGACAACGCCATCTGAACAAAGCCCATCACTCTGCCTCTTACTTCCACAGCAAACAGGTCAGTCAGAATAGCGAAACCGATAGAACCGATCACACCACCGAATAAACCTGTAACGATCCGCGCTATCAGCAGGAATTCAAAGCTGGAAGCTATAGCGCAAAGAAAGGTTCCGATGATGAACCCGATATAGAAAAACACCAGCATTTTCTTCCTGTCAAACTTATCTGCAAACCCTGCGGCAATGATGCCGGAGATCCCCGCACTGAACGCATAACCAGAAACCACCATGCCGAACTCACCCGGATGCATATTTAACTTAGGCATGAGGATGGCCCCCAGTGGACTCAATACCATAAAGTCCACGATGATAGTGAAGTGCAGAACAGACATCATGGCTATCATGAACACCTGGTAAGAACTGAATAGCTTTTGTTTGGAAGCCCTTGTTGAACTTGTCATATAAGGATTAAATTAACACGAGAACAAAATGAACATTCATTTAAAAAAATAGAAAAAAAATAAGGTCAGGGTGTAAGACCTTTGATCACCAGTTCACAGGCCTGCATCAGGATCCTGTTGCTGAGCGCGAAATGCTCGCTCTTATGGCTCCTCCCCTGTGAATGGTATTTCATCAACTGGTACAATGGTGCGAAAGCCACAGCCCAATACACTTCAAATGAAAGCTTGTGTAGTTGCTTATTGCGGACAGCATTGTGAACGAATGCGCCCATCACTTCGCCAAACTGCGAAGTCATCTGAACACGCACCTTCTCATACAGCGGCGAATAACGGATATGCTCCATGAACTCCACATGCTTCGGATATTTCATGAAATGCGCCGCCCGGTTCTTCCACTGCACTTTCAACCCCTCAGCGAAGCTCATTTCCGGATCAAAGCCCTGTAAACTCCATTCCAGCAAGATATTGGTCAGCTCTGTAGCCAGCTGGATGATGAGATCCTCGCGGTCTTTGTAATAGATATAAATAGTGGCCGGAGACACGCCCGCCGCCTTCGCCAGCTTCTGAATACTGAAGCCGTCGAGGCCCTCCTCCACCATCAGGTCAATGGCCTTCTCCCTGATGGCAATAATCTTATTTTCGTCGCGCGTGCGCATATTCATACAAAGATAAGTGAATGATCATTCACTTTAGAGCACCGCCGTAAAAATTTGTATGTTCGCGGCCAAAAGTCCGGAGTTTACCTATGGCAATGAAAGATGAGCTGAAGACCGTTCTCCTGTTAAGCCCGCAGAAAATGCTGGAAGACCATCAGATCCTGGAAAGCCTCCACATTGTGAAGAATGCCAAAGGCACCACCTTCATCAATAAAGAACTGGATGCCGCCGAGATCAAAAGTAAATACGAACAACTGCCCAAGCCTGCCAGGGAACTGCTGATCCAGTTCTCCAAAGCCGGTGTCAGCAATATCATCGGCCAGATCAAACAACGCTATACCATCAAACGCGCAGGTGTAGCCTTTGAGCCCTTCTTCCGCAACGCCATGCTGCGGGAACTGCACGGTGTGCTGGAAACACTCAAGCCTTTTGCCGTTCTGGCAAAATGGTTCCATAAGATCAAGACCGATAAAGGGAATTACAGGACCGGCCCCTGCGTGTTCAGCGTTTACAAACCGCAATTGCAGTTTGAGGTAGTGAAAGAGCCAGCCGGACTGGAGCTTCGCACCACCATCACCCTGAACAACCAGCCCTACCCGCTCACCGGTTTTACCCGCTATCATTTCCTGCTGGAAAGCCGGAACGAATATTACCTGCTCGCCTTTAAAGACTTCCAGACCCTCGAATGGCTGGAGCAGCAGAAGCCCGCTCAGTACAGCAAAGATCCGCAGGGACTGGCCCGCGAGATCCTGGGCAAACTGGAAGAGGATTATACCGTCAACCGCAACCAGCTCTTCGAGCAGAAAGCCATCGACGCCCTTCCCGTGAACCGCGTGATGCTGAGTGAGCTGAGCAATTCTTTCCTGATGCTGACGCCACAATGGCTGTATGATGGTTTCCTGATTGAAGGCCCTTATAAAGAAAGTGTGGAGTTCAACCGCCAGGGAGAAGTGTACCGAATCAACCGCAACAAAGAAGCGGAAACACAGTTCACACAACTGCTGGAAGGCATGCATCCGCTCTTCAGCAAACAGATGAACGGCTACTTTTACCTCCCTTTTGCGGAAGCACAGAAAAAGCAATGGTTCCTCAAAGCCTACCATAAATTACTCGAGCTGAATATCGAACTAACGGGCATGGATATGCTACAGCATTTCCGCTACTCGCAGTTCAAGCCGGAAACCCTGATGAATATTCTTCGTGAAGAAGAGCATTTCCTCATTATGGAAGTGAAAGTGAGTTTTGGCGAAGAAGCCATTCCCATCGAAGAGTTGCAGAAGATACTGCTGGCAGGACAACGCACCATCATGCTGAAAGATGGCTCCTTCGGTATCCTGGACGATGAATGGCTGCAACAGTTCGGCGCCATCTTCAAACATGGCAAACTGAACAAGAAGGAAATGAAAGTGAGCAAATGGATGGCCTTCGGCGAACAGAAGAACGGAGAGCAGGTGTCTGCCCTCAAACCTGCGCTGCAGGAAGGCTGGCGCCAACGCTGGGTCCGCTGGCAGGATCCTGAATCGACGCTTTATCCCGTACCTCCTTCCGTGAACGCCACCCTTCGCCCCTATCAGCAGAAAGGTTTCGAATGGATGCAGCTGCTCGCAGAAGCAGGCGCAGGAGCCTGTCTGGCCGATGACATGGGTCTGGGTAAAACATTACAGACCATCTGCTTTCTCGCCCACCAGCTGCAAGTGAACCCTGAAGCCGTGCACATCATCATCGCTCCCTCTTCCCTGATCTATAACTGGCAGTCCGAGCTCCTGAAATTTGCACCGGGGATCAGTACCTGGGTGTATCATGGAAGCGACCGTGATGTGAGCACGCTGCAGAATGCAAAATCACAGATCGTGATCACCAGCTACGGCACCATCCGCTCGGATATCGATCACCTGGGCAACAAACCATTTGGAGTAGTAGTGCTGGATGAAAGCCATAATATCAAGAACCCCGCAGCACAGATCACCAGGGCGGTGGCCAGGCTCCAGTGCGCTTCCCGCATTGCACTGAGTGGTACGCCCGTGATGAACAATACATTCGATCTCTATGCACAGTTGGATTTCCTGCTACCGGGCATCTTCGGCAGCCGGGAATTCTTTAAGCGTGAATATGCGGATCCCATCGATCGCAATGGTGATGAAGCCAGGATCCAGGGACTTCAGAAACTCACTGCCCCCTTCATCCTGCGCCGGACCAAGAACCAGGTGGCAAAAGACCTCCCTGCAAAAACGGAAATCGTGATGTGGTGCGAAATGGGCAGCGCTCAGAAAGCGATGTACGATACTATCCGCGACAGCATCCGGAGCAGCCTCTTTCTCAATATCAAGAGCGAAGGCCTCAACAAGAGCAAGCTGGCCGTGCTGCAGGGCATGCTGAAACTGCGTCAGCTCTGCAACTCTCCCATGCTGCTTCCATCGGAAGACCGCACCTCCGATGATGCCGTGAAAATGGAAATGCTGATGGACGAGCTCAGCAATAACCTGAAGGATCAGAAAGTACTGGTATTTTCCCAGTTCACCAGCATGCTTGACCTCCTGGCCGAAGCATGCACCGCCAAAGGAATTGAGTTCTTCCATTTCGACGGCTCAACACCTCCGGCGAAGAGAGCCGAAATGGTGGAAGCATTCCAGCAGGAAGGCAATACCACCAACGTTTTCCTTATCAGTCTGAAAGCAGGCAACGCGGGTCTGAACCTCACCGCAGCCAGTTACGTATTCCTGGTAGACCCCTGGTGGAATACAGCCGTGCAGCAGCAGGCGATCGACCGTACTCACCGTATCGGACAAACGAAGAATATCTTTGCTTATAAGATGATCTGTAAAGACACTATCGAAGAGAAGATCATTCAGCTGCAACAGCGAAAGAAACAACTGGCGGAGGACCTGGTTTCAGAAGACGAAGGCTTTGTAAAGGCACTCACGGAAGACGATATCCAGTTCCTGTTCAGCTAATCGCATTCGCGGATTATTAAAAAAAACACCGCAGTAAAAATATACTGCGGTGCTGCTTTACCTGTATTTCCTGTATCAATTCCTTTTCAGCTTACCGGCGTCGGGCGCATTACCCGCAGCAGGCGCTGGTGTTGGATCTTTTTTTGTTGATTTGGGCACCACTACTTTCAGGTCTGGCTGCGCTACCCCACCCTGTGAAGGCTGCTTCACATCAACGGCCGGAGTTGTTTCGGGCGTTTTGCTGCTTTGCTGATCACTGGGAAGTTTGGATGAGCCTGCATTGCTTCGTCTTGCATTGGTATTGATGGTACGGGATTTAGTACCACCGCCTCCACGTGCCACATTATTGCCTTCCAATGTACCATTTTTCAGTTGTTCACTAAAGCGGGTGGAAATCTTAGCACGGTCTGGTTCTTCTCTTTTCACTTTTTTGTGGGTGACAGGAGCAAACCTCATTCCCGGTGCAGTTCCATTCTTCAACTGATCGGAGATCTTCCGGCTTTTATCGAATGATGTTCTATCGTCCTGCGCCATCAGGTTGTTGTTTGCAACTACAAGTGTAATGATGCACAGGAGCAAATTTATTCTTCTCATAATATTTATTTAAATCAGTTATTTTATACTAACCAGCACCTTGATCTTACCGGTTACATTGGCATCATAATCCTGCAACGCTTTTCCGATCACCTGTCCAACTTTCACCTTATCAGGGTCAGCTTTCATGGCCACACCTGCAATGGAAGAAGTAACCAGCAGGTCGCCGCGTTTGATGGCGCCGCCTTCCAGGCAAACCTTGGTAGGTATCACACCAATAACGCCCATCGGAACTTCACCGGACAGATCAGCATCGATATCACTTTCAGTGAGCAATACGCCAGGTTTTGTAGCATATACACCTGCTACCAGCGTTGAATAGGGAGCGCTTGATTTTTCAACGGTACGGTCCGCACTCGTGGAGATCACCAGGATATCGCCTGCTTCATAAGCATTCACAGAACCGGTAACAGCAAAGGATTCCGCCACGTCGGCGCCACTGTTCTGGGTACCGCCATTGAAAAACCCGCGTCCTGCCTTATTGATCCGTGCCACGTTTGCTGAAGCGCTTTGAAATTGAGCAATATTGCCTGATGCGCCCTGATGATTGATCAGCAGCGTGGAACCAGTACCGGTAGTAGTTACATGAACTACCGGTTGTCCGTTGGCATTATTGAAGTTGGCAAATCTGCCTGCTTTACCGGTACCGAAATTGGGAATGAAACCGGAGATAGCGTTACCGCCTCCATCACAGGAAGCTTCTACACCATCACCATTACCCCCGGCATTGGCAGTGATGGCATTTCCGTTTCCATCTGAAAGTGACAGTAAAGACGGGCCATTACCGGCCGGATTGGATGCATAGAACAAGCCTGCATAACCACCGGTGCCCGAAGACTCTGCAAAGATACCAGCAGTGCCAAAGTTGGCGAATTGCGAATTCACCTCTGCTTTGATGGCAGGAGATGTACCGGTAGTGCGGTCTACAAAGAAATTACCTGCAGTACCATTGCCTACAGTTTTTACTGATATTACATCATTCTCATTGTCTTCATTGAAGATCTCGAACCTGCCTGCACGTCCTTCTGAAAAAGAAGGCACCCAGGCATACAATGCAGTACCTGCACCATCGATATTGGTTTCAACACCATTGCCATCTTTACCTGCATTGGCAGTGATAGCATTTCCATTTCCATCCGTAAGGGCAATCAGTGAAGCGCCATTACCGGCAGGATTGGAAGCGTAGAAGAGACCGGCACGGCCGCCTGTACCTGAAGAAATACCAAATACACCGGCTGCCCCGAAATTACCAAAAATGGTATTCACCTCGGCTCTAACGGCTGCGCCTACACTATTTGTATTATCAAGCAGGAATGAAGAAGCGTTACCCAATGTATTGTCAGGAATATTACCGTTACTGTTTGACACTACATCGAGGATATTGGCTTCCGTATTGTTCTGATTGAAATTCTCGAATTTTCCTGCCATACCTGTACTGTTGTTAATGCCCACTTGCCCCAGCACACCCGCACCTGTATTGGCAGTACTGGTGGCAATGAAGCCCCGTACACCGTATCCGCCGCCATCATTCCTTCCCACTACTGCACCGGCAATATCGGATGTTGTACGGCCTACCACTGCTTCACCACCTCCGTTGTTATCCCCCACAACACCGGCGGATGATTGTGCAGACGTGATACCATGGATACCAAAACCTCCGCCGGTTGTGGCACGTACACCAACGCCATTACCGGAAGTGGTAACATTCACTACTGTTCCGTTACCAACTGAATTCACCACCAGAGCATTGTTGTTGTTGGCATTGTTGAAGATGGAAATAGAAGCAGGAATCCCATTGTTACTGGTTGCCTGCAAACCGGTACCGGTATTGCTATTGGCATACACACCGTATCCGTTGGCAGAGGAATTACCATAAACACCCAGTCCATTAGGGGTTACACCATATACGCCCCAGCCGCTTCCGGCCTGGCTACCCCATACACCGATACCCAGACCGCCGGTACCATTGTTGATACCACGGACTGCGGAAGAAAAACCTCCCGGGGCAGTGCTGGAAATGATACCTCTTACAGCAGCAACGCTGGATGTAGTGGTGTTGTTGACACCTTCCAGGGATGTTCCATCACCATCATTGGTGAGAGAGAACAAAGTGGCCGGATCGTTTTCAACACTGGCATATGGAATCGTAAAGCTGCCGCCGCCGCCCGGCGCTGCCGGTATCCAGCTGGCGCCGTCCCATTTTAAAATATTATTGAGGGCCGGAGCAGCATTGCTCAAAGGCCTTCCCTGTAATTGAGCAACTAACGGATTCGGATAACTGCCGCTGAGATCACCACCCGCTGCACCATTTGGAGGTAATGAAGCAGGAATAACGCCCGGCGCAATTTTGGCAAGCGTTACAGATGCGTCAGCCAACTTGGGGGTGGTCACATTTGCATCGGCTATTTTAGCGGTGGTTACAGCAGCATCAGCCAGCTTGATAGTCAGTACGCTGCCGTCGGCCAGTTTAGCGGCAACAACAGCACCATCCATGATCTCAGCAGTGGTTACCGCATTGGCAGCAATGGTGGGATTGGGATAAGTACCTGCCAGGCTGCCACCTGCTGCGCCTGTAGGAGGCAAGCCAACAGGGATAACACCCGGAGCGATCTTGGCAAGCGTAACAGCACCATCTGCTATCTTGGGTGTAGTTACAGAAGCATCCACCAGTTTGGTAGTGCTCACTGCACCGTCAGCGATCTTTGTATTGTTCACAGCATTGTTGGCCAGTTGCGCTGCACTCACAGCATTGGCCGCAATGGTGGGATTGGGATAATTGCCCGTAAGCGAACCTCCCGCCGCACCACTCGGTATGGCAGTGATACCAGGAGCCAGTTTTGCCTGGGTGATAGCGCCATTGGCGATCTTACCTGCATCAACAGCTCCATTGGCCAGTTGCGGGTTAGGATAGGTTCCGGTGAGCGCGCCGCCGGCAGGTCCGGTAGGCGCACTGTTTCCGGCACTCATGGCAAATGGCACGGAAGCCAGTTGTGAGGTACCGATATTGACGAATGAACTTCCACCAGCCGGATCGATCTCAACCTGGATGAATTTGTTACCAACTCCCCAGTTGACAGTGGGAAGTGTTCCCGTAACATTGGTAGCCCCGGCGCTTCCCATCTGTACGTTGAAAAGACCAACCGTATTGGTGGTAATGGATCTTGTTTCAGAATAAACGATCGGACCAGCACTTGAATTATCACGTATGGATAAACGTAAAGTGATCTTGGTATTGGCAAGCACATTGCCTACTGCATTTCTTGCTACGCCCTGGTAATTCATAAGTCCGGGCGCCTGCGCATAACTGCCTGCTGCTATCAGTAACAGGGCTGATAATGCCAGTAAAAATTGTCTCATAGTTGTTGCTTTGTTGATAGGTTATTGAACAATCACGAAGAAAAGGCTGCACTATTGGAGGGATAATGCAATACGTTTAACGGTGGGCATTCTTCACCACCTTGAATCCGCTGTGACGTACCACATTCAGGTTGTCACCCGGGCGATTGGTACTGGGATATAAAGTAGCGATCACGAAATACACACCATTCTGGTAAGGAGTGAGATCAAAATACTCTATGCGGCAACAGCCGTCATAGGGATAGGTACGCTTCTCCAGCACTTTGCCGGTAGCGTCCGCCAGCTGGATCTCCATACGGCCCGTCTGCCGCACAAAGAAATCCACTTCAAACCTCCCCTTTGTTGGATTGGGAAAAAGTTTGATGTCCGTTGTTTCGAAATACACAATGAATGGAGACTTCTCTGCTTTGTCTGTGCAGGGTTGTAATACGCCATGGGTAAGGAACAAGGAACTGTCTGCCGTTGCGAATGCACTTATTAATGATGACTCCCCGAGACTCCACTCAAACTGAAAATACGAATCAGCATTCTGATACGTACCACCCGCCACATTGAAAGTAGCCGGCGTCACAGATTGAGAAAAAGTTCCAATGGAGATCAGTAACAGCAATACAACAACAAACCCTGGCTTGTAAATTTTGTTCATAAGCAGGATCAATTAAAAAAGGTTAATAATTGCTATCAATGCTATCAACCAGAGCTCAGTAAGGGTAATGTGAAAATGACTGAAGCGTAACTACAGTGCAGGAGTCGGGGTTGTAAATGATAAAAGCTGATATCAGTACCAAATCAGAGGGTCAGTCGCGGGGATTGACTGATGATGAATCAAAAGTATAGAAAAAACAGATTATAAAAAATAGTAGATGTACGGATAAATAATACAGCGATCACGCAAAACCTTTCCCGGTTAAGAATGACCGCTGTTTTGAACATTACAAATATTTAGTACTTCGTAAGCAGATCCGGGTAATCCGTGATGATACCATCTACACCCAGCTTCACCATCTGCTCCACTTCAGCAGCCGTGTTCACCGTCCAGGGCACCAGTTTCATCCCCTGCTTTTTGCAGGCAGCTACTGTTTCCGCCTTCACCAACTGGTAAGCAGGGCTATAAATGTCTGGTTTGAAACCCAGCGCCTGCAGGTTCTCTTCCACACTCTTCTTTGCGTCACCCGTGAGAAAACCAATGGTCACATCCGGGTATTTTTTATGCGCTTCCTGCAAGGGACGCATATCGAATGATTGCAGATAAAATCTTTTACCGATCTGCTTTGTCTTCACCACATCCATCACCGCTTTCACCAGCACATCCGGAGTCGGCTGATATACTCCATCCATTTTCGGACTGCTCTTGATCTCGATATTGTAGATCACCGGCTTCATTTTCCGGGATGCCGTGAACGCTTCCACTGAATCGATCAGCTCGCCCATCAGCGGCATATAAGCCGGCGTAGGCACCTGCTTAGGGAAAGCGCTATTGCCCTTCGCCCCTACATCGATCCTGCGGATATCTGCATAGTTCATCTGGTGCCAGGTATACAGTCTGGCACTATCCTTCGATACGCTATGGCCACCCGGCAGCGTGGAGATACCGGTGTTCACAAAGGGATCATGGGCAATCAGCACCTGTCCGTCTTTACTTACATACACATCCACTTCAATGATATTAGCACCCAGTTCAATACCTTTCTTCATGGCAGGTATTGTATTCTCAGGCATCCATCCACGAGCGCCACGATGACCTTCTTTGTAGAATGAAGGATAACCTGCCAGTCTTGATGATGCCTGTTTTGTTGTGCCACAGGCCGCCAGGCAGCCTGCCGCAAGGAGGGGAAGGATCAGTTTCATTTTTATAAGAGCTTATTTTTGTAACAGGATATACAATCCGGCAGCCGCTGCTGCGCCCAGTACCGGTCCGATCACCGGGATCCATGCATAATCCCAGCCACTCGATCCCTTACCGGGTATCGGAAGGATGGCATGCATGATGCGCGGGCCAAGATCACGTACAGGATTGATGGCATAACCGGTAGTGCCACCCAGACTCAGACCGATCACCCATACCACGAAGGCCACCGGCACTGCACCGATAGACCCCATTCCGATATTGGTCAATGGTACAGGGTCTTTGCCTCCGAAAGAAGGATCAGTAAAATAGAATATGGTGAACACCAGCACAAAGGTGCCGATGATCTCGCTGATCAGATTGGATGCATTGTTCCTGATGGCAGGGGCCGTACAGAAAGTAGCCTGCTTGGCGCCCGCATCTGCTGTTTCTTTATAATGGTCTTTATATATCAACCATACCAGGAAGCCGCCGATCATTGCCCCCAGCAACTGCGCGAGCATATATTCAGGTACCAGGTCCCAGGTGAATTTGCCGGCAACGGCCAATCCAACGGTCACGGCCGGATTGAGATGTGCTCCACTGATGGGGCCCGCAATCACAACGCCTGTAAATACGGCAAGGGCCCATGCAGTAGTGATCACTATCCATCCTCCCCCGTTTCCTTTTGTTTTATTGAGTACCACATTGGCCACAACGCCATTGCCCAACAGAATGAGCACTGCGGTGCCGATGATCTCTGCTATAAATGCTGTCATAAGAAGGTTTGGTTCTGGTTAAGAAAATTTGAAGCGAAAGCAGCCGGATTATTCTTCGGCCCAGGCTTTGGCAGCCCTGATAGCACGTTGCCATCCTTTGATCTTCGAAGCAATATCTGTATTTCCGTCAGCCTTGAAGCTGCGGTTGATCTTCCATTGCTGCTGGATCTCTTCTGCGCTCTTCCATACACCTGTTGCCAGGCCTGCAAGATACGCGGCACCGATGGCCGTTACTTCCGTGATCTCCGGACGCACCACCGAAGCCTGCAGCACATCCGCCTGGATCTGCATCAGCAGGTTATTGGCAGTGGCACCTCCATCAACCCGCAGCTCAGCGATCTCTACACCTGCATCCGCTTCCATCGCCTTCAGCACATCCATGGTCTGGTAGGCAATGCTTTCCAGTGCCGCGCGCGCAATATGCGAAGCCTCCGTTCCGCGGGTGATACCCACCATCGTACCGCGCGCATACTGATTCCAGTGAGGAGCTCCCAATCCTGCAAAGGCAGGCACCAGGTACACACCACCGGTATCCGGTACTTTCTGCGCCAGCTCTTCCACATCTCCCGAAGCACGGATGATGCCCAGCCCATCACGTAACCACTGCACAACAGCGCCTCCGATGAAGATGCTGCCTTCCAGTGCGTACTGCACCTGGTCACCGATCTTCCAGGCGATGGTGGTCACCAGGTTATTCTGTGATACGATAGGTTGATCACCGATATTCATCAGCATGAAACAACCTGTTCCGTAAGTATTTTTCACCATCCCTTTCTTTGTGCACATCTGCCCGAAGAGTGCGGCCTGCTGATCGCCCGCCACTCCCGCAATGGGAAGATCGGCAGAGAACAGCTGTGTGGCTGTATGCCCAAACACTTCGCTTGAATTCTTTACTTCCGGCAACATGGAGACAGGAACATCCAGCAGTTGTAACAACTCTTTATCCCACTGAAGAGAATGAATATTGTACAGCATGGTGCGCGATGCATTGGTAACATCCGTTGCATGCACTTTACCGGAAGTAAGGTTCCAGATCAGCCAGCTGTCAACCGTACCGAATGCCAGTTCACCGGCATTGGCGCGTTCGCGGGCCCCTTTAACGTTATCGAGGATCCACTTCACTTTGGTGGCCGAAAAGTAAGCATCCACTATCAATCCGGTTTTCTGCTGGATCATGGAAGCATGACCATCAGCACGCAACTGATCACAGAACTCGGCCGTACGGCGGTCCTGCCATACGATGGCATTGTATACCGGCTCACCTGTTTTACGGTCCCACACAATGGTGGTTTCCCGTTGGTTGGTAATACCGATGGCATTGATCAGTCCGGAAGAAAGCCCTGCCTTTACGATGGCTTCAGCGGCCACCGCCACCTGGGTGCTCCAGATATCGGTAGGATCATGTTCTACCCAGCCGGGCTGCGGATAGATCTGCTGGAATTCTTTCTGAGCCAGGCTCACGATACCACCCTGCTGATCAAAGATGATAGCTCGGGAACTGGTAGTGCCCTGGTCTAGTGCGAGAATGTATGGCTGCATATCGTAGCGTTTATTTTGTATGTTGACTTTTATAAGCAATTCCTATACTGTAACTGTTGTTTCATATTGTTGCCCGAAGCGGTCTGTTGCCACCACTTTTATATTCTGAGCAGACGCAGGTACCTTCACCCGGAAAAGATGATCGGTTTTGCTGGGTTCCGCAAAGCCGCGTGGCTTGGGCAGTTCAGGGCCCTGATACAATGCAACGGCAACAGGGTCCAGTCCTTTGAACCTCTCAGCTTTGATGCTGGTTCCCTCATTACTGGTGCAATTGATTGTCCATTCCGGATCGTAATTCCATACGTTCACGATCACTTCTTTCTCTTTCTCTTTTTCATTGATGCTGGCAGTCAACTGGAAGCTGGTATCATGTCCGGTAGACTTGTACTGCCAGCTCAGCTCTGTTCCTTTCACACTGTACACGCCATATCCACAGGGAGTACCATCGCCGCAGATAGGGCCGGTCCACCAGGCACCACATACGGTACCGTGATTGTGCTCATAGATATTCCCGATCACCACATTGCGGTGGTAATGGGTATGACCACTCATGATATGAACATTACTGTGATTCTTCAGCACTTCATACAATTCCAGATTGTTCTTTACGCCATTGTGCACGGGAATATGCACATTGAGGATCACCAGGTGATCTTTGGGAACGAACTGAAGGTCCTTCGCCAGCCAGTCAAGCTGCTGCTGCGATATATATCCATCATATTCTCTTTCATTACCAAGATAACGCACATCATCCATTACCACATAATGTGCTTTGCCGCGGTTGAAAGAATACCAGGTAGGACCGTATAGTTTCTGGAAAGTTTTATCGGACATTTCATCTCCTCCCTGCCTGTAGTCCATATCATGATTGCCCAGGCACTGGAAGAAAGGAATGCCCATCTGCCCTACCGCTTCATCGTAATCGGCAAAGAGCGCATGATTATCCCACACGATATCACCAACGGTGATACCATGGATCAGGGCACCTGCTCCGGCAGCGTTTACCCACTGCTGTACATCGGGTACTGCCTTCGCCATCATCTTCTCAACATCTTGCTTCGTCTTTACCTGCGGATCGGCCCAGATCACAAACTGATGCTCTTCATCATTCCTGGCAAGTTTCTCCAGGTTGAACACCAGGTCTTTTCGCTTATTGATATCCGATACCATTTTATAATGACGTGCAATGTTTTTCTCCTGGGGGAAAGCATATCCTGACGGCGTTGAAACAAAAACCGCCACCGCATCCGGGTGGATTTCCATTTCAAATCTGCCGGCATTATCAGTGGCCACAACACTGTAGCCATCGCTGACAATCACGCCTGCAATTCCTTTTTTTCCGGAGCGGACAATCCCTTTTAATTTCTTATCGTTTGCAGTATATCCACTGGCTGCATGCCATCCTGCAATCACCAATCCACCTGCGAGTAAACCTGCCTGTTGAATGAATTTTCTACGCTGCATTTTTTGTGGTGTTCTTCCATTAAATATGAGACGCGGTAAGATAGGAAACTTTTATAAAAAGCAATCCCCTCTTACCGCTTACTCATGTTAACGAATTTTAAAGTGCTTTATAAATTGCGAAATCTTCTATACAAAGACGGCCATTATTGATAGTGGCGGAAGAAGTGCCCAGGCCACGTTTGTTGATCCGGAAACGAACGGGGCCGGAAATGTTCACCATGAATACTGCCTGCTTGGATCCCCGCTCAGGCATATCTTTTACATCAGCTCCGGTCTGTGTCCAGGTAGTCCCTCCATTGGTGGAGTATTCCAGTCTGAAAGTGCTGGGTACATCAGTATAATATTTGCCGTAGAACACTGTCACTTTGGAAGCACCATCAGGAAGATCGAAGTTCATCTGAACATATCCTGAAGAAGACAGGTTCTGCTGCATCCGGACACATTGTTTACCAGGCAGGTTGTATTTATCACGCAGGAATGTATTGCCGAGGATCGCCTGTAACAGCTTCCAGTTACCGGTCTTGAGATCTATATCATTGTTAGTGGCAGTCATATTGTAACTTGATTTCGCCGTAAAATCAGGCGATTCAAAACTTTCCGGGAAACCCGCATACAGCTGGCCGCTGGCAGACTGCACATCGGCAGCTGATCTCAGCTGTACCACCTTCTTCTCTCCTTCATAAGTAACCACACCCGTCAGCCCTGCATTGGCTGGAAGCGGATCAGCAGCAAAAGCGGCATCTGACCTGGTGAGCAGTGTCAGATCAGCGCCACTGTTATCATAGAGCGTATGTTCTCCGCTGAAAGTAGCGCCGGCACTGTAGTCTTTGAGATCAGCGTGAAAACTCACCACAGTGGATTCATAATCATCAAAGGAAGAAGCCACCATATTGAGGGTTACCGGGCGGATAGTGAAACTTGCATTGCTCGCAAGTTTGGTAATCTTTTCTGCCTTTACACCAGTGATGGTCATGCGGCCATTCACTTTCTCCAGCTTTGCTCCTTCTACATTGATCTTCAAAGAATCGCCGGGAACAAAAGGAACTACCGTGGAAGCACCCATATCAACCACAATACCCCTGGTGATATCACCAGCCTGGTTGGGTGAAGCCAGGTCGCTCTGCAATATGAATGTACCTGGAGCGATATTCTTTGACGCTGCATCAGACACCACCACGCCATATGTGTTTACAGCACCAGACAGCGTATTGGGCCCCAGTTCCAGGGCATTTCCCTTGAACGCATTGCGTACCGCCCAGATATTCACATCACTGGCAAGCACACCTTCCGCAGGATTGTTGTAATCTTTCAGGCAGGAGGTCATTGACACCACTCCCGCAATCAATAAACTATATTGTAAGAATTTCATTGTTCTCATTTTAAAGTGAATAGTTGCAGGAATTATTTTGCCCACCATACTTTGATATTGATATCATCTCCACCCATTGCATCAACGGCCTTCTGGTAATTGGTCCTGTTGAGCGACTGTACCGAAACCGGGTACTTGAGCCTGGCAGGCATCTCTCCTCCATTCTGTAAACCAGGGCCTTTAGGCAATATGGGATAACCGGTTCTCCTGTGCTCAAACCACATCTGGAAATCTGTAAAGAAGTAGGTGAAGTATTTCTGTGTGATGATCTGCTCCAGTTTCTCTTCATCAGTTCCGGCTGCAAGCCAGGCCACACCCGGTTTTGCAAGATGTCCTGCCGGCACTGCCAGATTCCAGAAAGTGATGGCATTGGTCACACCGGACTCATACAGTGTTTGTGCGTTTCCGGTGATATACCCTTTCAGGGCACATTCTGCCAGCATGAACTGCAACTCGGGATAGTTGATGATATTTCCCATCAAAGGTTCATTCTTCAACGTCACTTTATAAGTGCTCAGCCTCTCGGGGATCTGACCAGGCGCATAGCCACTGGGAACACCTTCATAGTTGGAAACACCAACCGTGTTGGCCCACACTGTTCTGCGGGGATCTTCCCAGGTATTGAGGGTATTGATGAAAAATTGTGTAAGCCCGTTATCCCCGTTGAAATCATAATCCCTGTATGAGTTGAAAGCGCTCACATAAGGAAGTGTGGTAGTGAATTTCAGTACGGCCGATTCTGCATTGCTCGCAAACATCGGGTAATTGGCCTTATTGGTTTCAGCGATCTCTTTGATCTTTGCCACCGCATTCATTTCTGTTTTATTGGAAACGCGGAGCAGGAGACGCAGGTAGAGTGTATTGCCGAATTTTCTCCAGAGTGCATTTATATTGGCAGCATTGGCCTTGCCATACAGCGGATCGCGGAGCGCAACTTCAGAAGCAGGTACAGCGGCTGTTCTCAGCGCCTCGTTGGCCTCTTCCAGTTTAGCGAAAATATCAGTGTAGATATCCTTCTGCGGATCGAATTTGGGTTGATAGACTGCATCACTGTATCCTTTCAGTGCTTCGGAATAAGGCACATCTCCATAAGTATCTGTTACCAGTGAGAACACCCAGGCTTCCAGCACACGGGCAATCCCCTGGAAGGTAAGATCATCCAGGTTCTTCGCCTGGTTGTACATGTCGCGGATGTTCAGCAATTGCAGGTACCAGTTGTTCCACATATAATCCGATTCCGAAGGACGGATGATATACCGATGGATCTCATCCGAGTTGATGGTAGTTACGTGCACCTGCATCAGTTCGTTGGTGATGCGGAGCGCGCGGGTCTGGTTTTTGGTCACCAGGTCATAGATGGATGCTTCTATCAAAGCCTCAGGCCTTACGGCACTCACCGTATTGGGATTGGTATTGATCTTTTCAAAGTCTTTGCTGCAGCTGCTCATCATTCCAACTCCTGACAGCATCATCACCGCGAGCATTTTATTTTTTAATGATTTCATTTTTGTCAATTTAGATTGAAACAATGTTTAGAAGCCTACAGACAGTGCAATACCAAAGCTGCGGGTAGAAGGAAACTGTCCGATCTCGAAACCTGCATCCACCGTTCCGTTATTCAGCGTACCGAATTCAGGATCGAAGGAAGGCCATTTGCTGATCACCAGCAGGTCACGGCCATAAAGACCGATTGATGCTTTCTGCAGTTTCAGCCTCTTCACCAGTTTTGCATTGAATGTGTAATCCAGCCTGGCTTCCCTCCATTTCACGAAGTCTGTGCTGAATATATTTCCTTCCACATTGTCCCTGTTGAAATGCGCATCGTAGTATGCCTGGATATTGGTCACTACAGTTGTATTGGGAACGAATTTGCCATCAGGCGTCTGCACCACTCCATTTCCGATGATTCCATTATCGCGGCCGGGTAATGTTTTCTTCAGCTTACCTTCTTCACTCAATACTGCATGTGTGAGTGAATAAGCTACACCACCAACCTGGCAATCCCAGAGCACGCTGAAGCCGATGTTCTTATATCTCCATTCACTGCCCAGACCAGCTTTCCAGTCTGCATTGGTATTGCCGAGATAAATAATTCCTTCTGTTCTCACCGGCAGTCCCTGGCTGTTGTAGATGATCTGGCCTTCAGGTGAACGCTGGTAACCGATCCCGTAGAGGTCGCCCATTCTGCCACCGGGCCTTGCTTCCATGGATCCGCGGTTGGCAGGACCAGTGCTCATCACATAAGTATCAACACCTTCAACCAGTTCAACCACTTTGTTGCGGTTTGAAGCAAAGGTTCCGTTCAGCGTCCAGGAAAATCCTTTTGGGTTTTTATATACAGCGGCATTGGCCGTGATCTCGATACCCTTGTTGTCTACACGGCCGGCATTGGCCACCATGGAGCTGTAACCGGTTGCCCTGTCTACAGGAACGTTGATGATATCATCAGTTGTTTTGTTCTTGTACAATGCCACATCCAGTCCGAACCTGTTGTTGAGGAAACGGATATCCAGACCAACTTCAAGACTGGTGGTCAACAACGCAGAGAGCTCTGCATTCGGCATGCTGGTGGGGTTGGCGAGGCCGCCGGGAAACAGGGTTGGCTGAAACTCGTATGAGGTCAGGTAAGGCCTGAAACCTCCGCTACCTACCTGCGACCATGATCCACGTACTTTCAGGAAAGAGATAGCTGCCGGCATTTTGAACTTCTCAGACAGAATGGTACTGAGGTTCACGGATGGATAGAAAAAACTTACATTGTCCTTGCTCTTTGGCGTAGCCAGCTGGCTTGCCCAGTCGTTACGGCCTGTCATATCCATGAACAACCAGCCGTCATATTCAAATTGTGCCAGTGCATACAGACTGTTCACTTTGAATTGTGAACGATAAGGGAATACCTGCCATCCGTCCTTGCTGTTTGCATGAGAGTAGATGCCTGGGTAGATCAGTTTCTCAGATCTTACTTCATCCTTATTGTATTTGTTGGTGATGGTGCTACCGCCAACAGACAGTGTTCCTTTCAGCTTGCTGGTGATCTCATGTGTATAGCGGGCGAGGAAATCTGAGTTGATCTCCTGTGTAATGATATTCTGCGTGCGGTACATACCGTTCACAAATTTCTGGGTACCCATCGGCCTTTGCTGTGAGCGGGTTTCAGATGACCAATCCAGTGAGGTGCGAACCAATACACTGAGGTTCTTAGTGAAATTGTATGTGGCAGACAGGTTGCCGATCACACCATTCCTGTCGGAGCTGTTCAGCATTTCATTGGCCTGCAGATAAGGATTATCCAGCAGGGAACTGAATGGCCTTGTTTGTTCCAGACCTTCTTTGCCCGGCACCCAGTAATCCTTGAACCAGTCCATATTCATGTTGGGAGTTAAGCCCCTGATGAAGTACATGATGGTTTGGTTATTGTAACCGGTGGTGGGCAGGTTATCGCTTTTCTTTTTGGTGTAGTTCACTTTGGTGGCCAGCTGCATTTTGTCAGACAACTTATGGGTAAGCGACAGTGCCGCTGTATTCCTTTTGTAACCTGTATTGGGAACGATCCATTTGTTATCCAGGTTGGTGAAGCTCAAACGCGCATTGGTTGTTTTGGTGCCACCTTCAATAGCCACGGTATTGGTGAAGGTCCTCGCATTATCGAAAAAGTCTTTACGCGCATCTTTGTAAGGGATCCATGGAGTTCTTGTTTCTCCTTTGGCGCGTGTAACGGGATCGTACTGGTAATAGCTTTGTCCGTTGAATTTAGGCCCCCATGCAGAGCTGGTGCTGCGGGTAGAAGGACCGTCTTCAGAATCGTTATAAGAATACCAGGTACTTTGTCCTGTTGCACCCTGACCGTATTCATATTGATAATCAGGCCAGCGGTTGATACTTTCGATGCTGAAGTTTGAATTGAGGGTAATCCCCAGTCCGCGTTGAACGGATTTGCCTGATTTGGTGGTGATGATCACGGCACCGTTGGCGCCTCGTGCGCCGTAGAGGGCAGCAGCACCGGGGCCTTTCAGGAAGGATACGCTTTCAATATCTTCCGGGTTGATATCATTGAGGCTGGTACCGAAGTCAACGGGAGATTCCGCCTGCAGGTAAGAACTGCTGCCGGTACCTGTCATGGAACCTGAGCTGCTGTTGATCACCACTCCGTCCACAACTATGAGGGCATCACTGTAACCGGTGAGTGAGTTCTCACCACGGAGAATGATACGGTTGGTACCTGCAGGACCACCGCCTGATTTAATGAGGTTCAGACCGGCTACTTTACCGGTCAGTGCATTCGTCCAGTTATTGCTCATGGCGTCCGTGAGCTCCTCCGTGCCGAGTTTGGAAACAGAGTAGCCAAGTGCTTTTTCATCGCGCTTGATACCAAGGGCAGTAACTACCACACTTTCCATTTCATTGTTATTGGGTAACAACTGAATGGAAATGTTATCGCTTTTACCAACTTTGATCTCACGGTTTTGAAATCCAACAGCGGAGATGATGAGCGTTTCTCCTTCACTGGCGTTAATGGAGAAGGCGCCTTTTTCGTTGGTAGTAGTACCGCGGGAAGTACCTTTCACTACCACGCTGATGTTGGAGAGAGGAGAATTGTCAGCGGGGTTGATAACCGTACCACTGATCTTTCTTTGCTGGGCCATCACGGATATGCAGACCATGACCAGGATACAGCTCATCAGCATGCGCATAACAAGCCTTCCTGCA
>NZ_JBQCGW010000122.1:0-18064 GCF_051955275.1 Pseudobacter sp.
CAGGCAAACCAAACAACTTATGCCTACTGGATCAGAAAGATTTCAATACTTATTTTCCCGGTACACCAGCAACAGCTGCACTGAAGCTGAGCTGGAGGAACTCTTCACGCTATTCAGGAATATGCCGGAGGACCAGGTCCATCCTTATATGGATACCTTCTACCACAATATCCAGCCCGGTGAAGCACCGGACACCATCAACTGGGAAGAGCTTTACCAGCGCATCACAAAGGAAGAAGCCAGACCGGCGCCTGTAAAAAGAATATATCATCCGATGAGGAAGGTTGCCGTGGCCGCTTCCATCCTGCTGGTAATACTGGCGGCCCTGTATTACCTGCGCCCGTCTGAGAACACGCCCGGGCCGCAGGCCACCGTTACCCCTGCGGATATCCCTCCGGGCAAGGACCTGGCCGTACTGAAACTGGCAGATGGCAGCCTGGTGGTGCTGGACAGTACCGCCAATGGCAATATCGCAGAACAGGGTGGCGTCCGCATTGTCAAACAGGCAGACGGCACCATCAGTTATGAGCCGCAGAACGGACAGGCCGCCGCCAATTTATTCAATACGCTCAGCACTCCCAAAGGCGGGCAGTACCGCCTTACCCTGCCCGATGGCAGCAAGGTGTGGCTGAATGCAGCTTCCTCCATCCGCTATCCTGCCAGCTTCAATAACCAGGAGCGCCGCGTGGAGATCACCGGTGAAGCCTATTTTGAAGTGGCGAAATTCAGGAACCTGCCCTTTTATGTGAACACCCCGGACGGAGAGATCCGGGTACTGGGCACTCATTTTAACGTAAATGCCTATGCGAATGAACCATCTGTGACTACCACCCTGTTGGAAGGCAGGATCAGTATCACCTCTACCGGTCATGCACAACCGGTACTGTTACATCCCGGGCAGCAGGCCAGTTACCAGTTGCCCGATGGCAAAACACAGCAGTACCTGACCAGTGATATCAGGGTGCAGAAAGTGGATACGGATCCGGTGATCGCCTGGACCCGCAATGCTTTCGTGTTCTCCAATACCAGTCTGGATGCGGCAATGCGCCAGATAGAGCGCTGGTACGATGTGAATATCATCATCAAGGGAGATATCGCCAATGAGGCCATCATGGCCAATCTTTCTCGCGATATTCCCATTTCACGCGTGATGCACAAGCTCAGCCTTACAGGCCATCTCAAATTCAGGATCGATGGAAACACAATTATAGTAACCCGCTAAACTCAACCGACTGCTGATGACTTAAAAAAGAGAAAAAAAGGTAGTCCGTAAAAAACCCGGCAGTATTGCTACTGACGGGTGGAGCGATAAGTGACTGGTACTCACTTCCGCAAATTCGGGCTATCAATTGACAAACCTGTTACAATCGCATTTGAATAACCCAAAACTAAACGAAGTTATGCAATTAACTTGTAAGAATGCGGGCCTGGACCGGCATTCCATTCAATTACCCGGGGCCAGGAAAAGGCCCGGCCAAAACGCCGAAGCAAGCCCATTCCCCCGGTTAAAACAAACACTGCGCATTATGAGGCTGCTTATGTTTTTCATGCTCGCCGGGTTCCTGCAGGTGTCTGCCAGCGGCACCTCCCAGACCGTCACCCTTTCCGTGAAAAAAGCCCCTGCCGAAATGGTGTTCAAAACCATCGAGCAGCAAACCGGGTATACATTCATTATTTTCCGGAAAGACCTGGAAAAAATGGCGCCCGTTACACTCAAACTGAACAATGCGCCCCTGAGAGATGCTCTCGATCTCTTCTTCCAGGAACTGCCCTTCACCTATATGATCGATGATAAGAATATCATCGTCAAAACAAAACAGGAAACTCCTGCTCTCATTCAGCTTTTTCCTTCCTTCATCCAATACTCCGGGATAGTGAACGGTCCGGATAATCAGCACCTCGCCGGTGTAAACATCCAGATCAAAGGCACACAGACCGGAACCGTCACCCAGGCTGATGGCTCCTGGACCCTCCATGCCAATCCCGGAGATATCCTGATCGTGAGCGCTATCGGTTACCAGACCGTGGAAGTAAAACTGGGATCCAACCAGGCGCCGATTGCCATCAAATTGCAGGTAAAAACAAATGTGATGGACACTACCGTTGTAACAGTAGTGAACACCGGGTACCAGAGTTTCACCCGCGAAAGAGCCACCGGCGCTTTCGGATATGTTGGCAGTATCGACCTGGAAAGACAGATCGGCGCAACAGACATCACACAGAAATTCATGATGCTGCCAGGTGTTCAACTGATCAACGGCTCTCCTGTCATCCGCGGCAAAAGCTCACTCAATGCTTCTCAGTCGCCCCTCCTGGTGATCGATGGATTTGCCAGCGAACTCGGCTACAGCAGTATAAATCCGAATGATGTAGAAAGCATTACCGTCCTGCGCGATGCAGCAGCTGCGTCCATCTGGGGAGCACGCGCTTCCAATGGCGTAATAGTGATCACTACCAAACAGGGCAAAAGAGGATCAGGGCCTCCCGCATTTTCCTTCATGTCGTCCATCCAGTTCCAGAACCAGCCGGATATTGCCGCCCTCCGCGTTGCCAATGCAAGCCAGCTGGTGGATGTGGAGCTGGAAGCGCTGGACAAAGGCTGGTACAACCTCACCAACCCCGAGAACAATACAGGCTACTCGAGAGTGTATGAGATCTACCGAAAGAAAAAAGATGGGCTGATCACAGAGGAAGAAGCGAACAGGCAATATGATGTGCTGCGCAACAATGATGCACATGCTCAAAAAAACATCTTCTTCCGTACCGGCGTACTCTCCCAGCAACACCTCTCCGTATCCGGCGCTACCGCCCAGAACCGTTACTATATCTCGCTCAACTACCAGGACAATAAAGGCATATCCCGCAACGACGAATACAAGCGTATGAACCTGCTGGTGAGGAACAGCTACCAGATCATCCCGCAGCTCCGCTTCGATGCAGACCTCAACATCGCTTATTCAAAAGGCAATAACAACGGAGTGAGCGCGTATGATTTCGTCCGCCAGCGCAGGTATGAACCATTTGTAGACGGCGATGGAAATTATGTTCCCGTATACGAGCCCTACCGAACCATCGAACGGAATCAGGACCTGATCAACAAAGGGTATCTCGACTGGAACAATAACCTGAAGCGCGATTTCGACAATTACGACAGGTCGTGGAATAGTTTTGCTCCCCGTATCAATTTCTCTCTCGGTTGGAATGTAACTAAGAATATTTCCTTTGAATCCAAATTCCAGTATGAACGCAATGAAAGACTGGATGATGATTTCCAGAACCTGGAGATCTACAATACAAGGCGCGTGGTGAACGAGTTCACCATCATCGGCACAGACAACAAACCTGTGTTCCAGCTTCCCCGTGGCCCCATCTACAACAAAACCAATACCAGCCTGCAGGCCACCAGCTGGCGCAACCAGGTGAAGTTCGATAAAGAATGGAATGGCTCACAACACCGGGTGAATTTCATCGCCGGCACAGAAGTGAACAGGTCAAGGTCCCTTACACAGAAGGACCGCTATCACAACTACGATAAACAAAGGCTCACATACAGCCAGATAGACGCCACCAGACTGGCAGGCGGTGTGAAAGGATGGAATGGTCAGAACTTCTATTATGCGCCACTCTTTCAACCGGTATTCGAAAGAGAGTCCAGGCAATTCTCCCTGTATGCAAACGGCTCTTACACTTTCGACGACCGTTATATCTTCTCCGCCAGTGGCCGTATCGATAAATCAAATCTCTTCGGAGCCGCCACCAACGACAAAATGACCCCACTCTACAGTGCAGGACTGGCCTGGAATGTGAGCAAGGAGAAATTCTTCCACGCTGACCTGATCAACGACCTGAAACTGCGCGTTACAACAGGACTGAACGGGAATATAGACAGGTCCACCAGCAAAGTACTCGTTGGCGTTCCCCGCACCAATGATTATACTACCGGTGAAGGATACCTGGAAATTGAATTCCCCGAAAACGAAAAGCTCCGCTGGGAAAGCACCCGCAGCACCAATATCGGAGCAGATATCAGTATGTTTGGCCGCCGGCTCGATATCAGTGCAGACTATTACATTAAAAAAAGTTACGACCTGCTGGGATCGGTAGAAGCAGACCCCTCCGTAGGATTCGATAAAGTATACAAGAACACGGCTGAAGTAAGCAACAAAGGCGTTGATATCCGCATCGTTGGAGATATCCTCAGCAAAGGAAACCTGAAATGGACCTCCACCCTCAATCTCTCCTTCAATAAAAATGAAGTGACCAAAGTGTACATTTCCACTCCCACGATGGACACTTACCTCACCGGAGGAAAGAACAGGGAAATGAAAGGGAAGCCCATCGATTATTTCTACAGCTTCAACTGGGCGGGCCTCAATGAGAACGGCGAACCAATGGCGTATGACGATAAGGGAGAAAAGCAACCATGGAGCACTTCCCAAACACCCAAACTGGAATGGCTGAGCTACTCAGGCAGCACTGTTCCCAACCTTTTCGGATCCTTCATGAACGTGATCTCCTGGAAAAACATCAGCCTCACTCCCATCTTCACATACCAGTTCGGCGCAGTGATGAGAACACCTGTTACCTATGTAAGATCAGCCAGCCCTGTACTGGAGGATATTTCCAGGAGATGGCGTAAAGCAGGGGATGAGGATATCACAGAAATTCCACGTCTTTACAGCACTGCCAATGAGCCCTACCAGAGAAGGATGTTCTATGCACTGAACAGCAACAAGGTGGTGAGCGCAGACTTCATCCGCCTCAGCGTGCTCAGCCTGGCGTACAACCTGCCCAAACGCTGGACAGGCAATATCTTCAGGAACGTGCAACTCGCAGGCCAGGCAACCAATGTTTTCATGTGGAAAGCCAATGACCTCGATATCGACCCGGAAGCCATCAGCAGGAACTCAGGAGATCTCAGCCTGCCACCGGTGAAAACATGGACCATCCAACTCAAACTGGATTTCTAATTAATTGGTTACGCTAAAACTGATCTGCAATGAAAAAAATACTCAGCATACTGATGGCAGGCGTTTTGCTCGCAGGGTGCGACAAATACATCGACATCAACGAAAAAGGGAAAGTGATCCCCACTACCGTGCAGGACTTCTATGATATCATGTGCGACTACAATACATTCACCATGGGCTTCTCCAATGCTTTCATGGCCAGCGATGAGATCCATGTATACAAGGATGAGGTCAACCGGATCTTCTTCGGGGCAGACGTGTTCACCAATGCCTACCTGTGGAAAGATTTTATGTATGTGAATGAGCAGGACAATGACCTCGACTGGAACCTGCTGTATAAATCGATCTACAAAGCGAATGTTGTGCTGGATAAGATCGA
This sequence comes from Pseudobacter sp., assembly GCF_051955275.1. NCBI lineage: Bacteria > Pseudomonadati > Bacteroidota > Chitinophagia > Chitinophagales > Chitinophagaceae > Pseudobacter > Pseudobacter sp. The sequence goes on from NZ_JBQCGW010000122.1 coordinate 5,350, forward strand.
CAAAGCAGTAGGATCGGACGAAGTGCTGCGTAAAAAAGCAAAAGGGGAAGCGCTTGCACAGCGCGCCTATGCCTACTTCATGCTGGTGAACCAGTATGCCCCGCATTACAATCCTGCCAGTTACGACAAGGACCTGGCCGTGCCCCTTTACCTGAAAGCAGATATCAACGCAGCATTGCCTAGAGCCACTGTGAAAGCCGTGTATGAGCAGATCGAAAACGACCTGACCACCGCTCTTCCGTTGCTGCCGAACACTCCTGCCTTCAATTATCATCCCAGTCAGGCCGGCGTAAATGGCCTGCTTGCCAAAATCTATCTCTACCAGGCAAAATATGAGCCCGCAAAACAAAAAGCAGAAGCCGCACTGGCTGCCTACAATTTCCTCTATGATTTCAAAGACTATGATTTCATTCCCGGACTGCCGAAATTCCTCGGCCTTTCAGGATTTGCCAGCCGTGCTATCGACAACAAGGAAGGGCTTTGGCACAAACAGTCCAATAACGGTTTCGTATACATGATCGCCTGTTACATGACAGACGAGCACCGCGCTCTGTACGAGCCCAAAGACCGCAGGCTTTACTTCACGCTCATCGAGGATGCCATCTTCGGTAACAACCTGCATGGCCTCAATATCATGCCGAAAGAACGGTATTTCAAAACAGGCGTTACCACACCGGAACTCTACCTCATGCGCGCAGAATGCAATGCCAGGCTGCAGGAGCCGGGCCTCGCCATCGACGATCTCAACCTGCTCCGCAGCAAGCGGTTCCTACCCGCCGACTTTGTTCCCTTCGACCGTAACAAAACAGATCTGCAGGCACTGGAACTGGTACTGAAAGAGCGCAGGATGGAGCTCTTTACCGATGGCTGGAGATTATTCGATCTCAAACGCCTCAACCTCGATCCCCGCTTCAAACGCGATATCAGCAGGAACTGGGGCGGAGAAACGATCACACTCAAACCGGAGAGCAGGAACTATGTATTCCCTATCCCCAAAAAAGTGATTGCCCTCAACCCGCTTCTCGAGCAAAACCCCAGAGACAACAAGCAGTAATCAACTGATCCCTGTAGTGCGGAACACAGAGCCCGGTTCAACCCGTTTTCAGGACCGGAGGCTCTGCGCCCCACCGCGCTATGCCTGATCAAATCAATAAACACGGGCATTGCCCTTATCAAGCATCGTTATGGAGAATATTGTAGAATGTAAAAACCTTACCCATTACTATGGGAAGAAGCTGGTGTATGAGAACCTCAGCTTCAATATCCGGAGGGGCAGTATCCTCGGATTGCTGGGAAAGAATGGTGCCGGGAAAACCACCACCATCAATATCATCAACGGCTTTCTCACTCCGCGCAGCGGGGAATGCATCATCCTGGGAGAGAATTCGCGGAACCTCTCTCCTGCCGTGAAAGCAAAGATCGGTTTCCTCATAGAGGGGCATATCCAGTATGCTTTCATGAACATTTACCAGATAGAAAAATTCTATTCCGGTTTCTTCCCCCACTGGAAACGCGATGCCTATTTTGAACTGATGGCCAAACTGAAAGTAACCCCAAAACAGAAGATCAGCACCATGAGTTGCGGACAGCGCTCGCAGGTGGCGCTGGGCCTCATTCTGGCACAGGACCCTGATCTGCTGGTGCTGGATGATTTCACCCTGGGACTGGACCCCGGCTATCGCCGCCTCTTTGTGGATTACCTCCGTGAGTATGCGAAAGCAGAGAACAAGACCATCTTCACCACCTCCCATATCATCCAGGATATGGAAAGACTGATCGACGATGTGATGATCATGGATTACAACCGTGTGCTTGCCTATATGCCGCTGGAGCAGTTCATGGGAAGTTTCCGCCAGTTCAACTTCGATACCACAGCACAGCAGGTTGTCTTTGAAAAAGATGGCCCTGTCGTAAATCACGAAAGAGTAAAAAACACGATCGAGCTTTATACCTATAGTACGGAAGACCAGGTGAGATCATACCTGGACTCAATGGGCATTCCCTGCACCAACCTCAGACCGGTTCAAATGAGCCTGGAAGATGCATTTATTGGATTAACCGGAAAATACTAAAACATGATACGTTCAATATTTTATAAAGAGTGGATCAAGATCGGAAGGATCAGCATCCTGCTCACGATTGCAGGCCTGCTTATCATTGCAGGCATCTACCTCACCGTACGGCACGATCTGCTGATGAAAGATGCGGAGATCTACTGGTCGGATATCGTTTACCAGAAATATGTGTACTTCTCCATTTTCAAATTCCTGCCGCTGCTCACGGGATTATTGATCGGGCTCGCGCAGTTCATTCCTGAAACCATCGACAAACGCATCAAGCTCAGCCTCCACCTGCCGATCAATGAAGAAGAGATCGTGCTGAAGATGGTGGGGATCGGCACCACTGTGATATTGCTCATCTTTGCATTGCTCTTTGTTACGATGTATGTATGGGGGCTGGTATACTTCCCTGCAGAGATCCTGAACAAAACAGCCAGCAGCATTTCAGGCTGGTTCCTGTCGGGCATTGCCGCCTACTTCCTGGCCAGCTTCGTGATCCTGGAGCCTATATGGAAATACAGGATACTTTACATCCTTACAGGAGGCGCATTCATCACCCTCTTCTACAAAAGCAACCTGGCAGGCGCTTACCAGCCCGCCCTGCTGCCATTACTCGGCTGCGTGCTGATGGCCAGTATTTCATCACTGTTTTCAATTTACCGATTCAGAAAAGGAGAAATGTAATATGACACCTAAAATAAGCAGATACTTACTGGTAGCGCTTGCTGTAATTACGTTCGCATACGTGCTGCCCGCCATTTACAATACGCTCTTCGATGCAAGGATCAATATGCCTTACACCACTTACAGCACCACTAAAAAAGAATATTACGCGGCAAACTGGGCAGATGGCAAATCCGTGTTCACAGACAGAATGGGAAAACAATACAGTCAGCAGGAATTCCTTGACAATACCGTGATCGAGAATTACTATTTCCATCTTTCCAAAGGCACCTTCCCGGATAGCCTGAACGGACAAAAGCTCTATCCACAACAATTACAGAAAGAAAGTTTCAATGCCTGGGTGGAACCGGAATTACTGAATGTTCCCGATTACGCCATCAACCCGCTCTTTGAATCACAGCCGGAATTCGGGCTGAGCTTCTCCAAAGATTATTTCCGGTTCAACAGCAGGATGGAGTTCATAGACGCCAAATCCAACAAGGTGAATGAATCCAAGAGCCGTCAATTCACGGAGGCGCTCAACAAAGAGGGTTTCAGCTATCCTGCAAAGATCATTGCCGGTATGCCCACCCTGATGAAGAAGCGGGAAGATGGCTGGTTCATTACAGACAGCAAGGAGCAGCTTTTTCACCTGCTGATGGTGAAAGGTGCGCCGGTGATCAGAAAGATCGCGCTGCCATCCGGCATGCAGCTCAGGCATATCATCTGCAATGATTATGATGCCAACGAGTTCTTTGCTATCCTCATCACTACGGACAATCGTCTCTTTGTGCTCAACCGGAAGGATTACAGCACCACGCAAATGCCGGTGGAAGGCTACAATGCAAAGAATATGAGCATGATCATCAGTGGCAACCTCTTCAACAAAACGGTGGCCGTGAAATCAGACAGGGGGTTACAGCTCACTACGTTCAACAGGGAGTACAAAGTGATCGACAAACATTTCATGCCCGTGGCGCAGAAATCTGAAATGGCCATCGGGAAAGTTTCGGCGGCTATCTTCCCTTTTCAATTGTTGCTGAGCTCACCTTATGATTCTTTTATCAGTTTTCATTTGAAAGACAGCGATAGCTGGACCTTTCTTATACTTAACCTGATGCTTGTTATTGCAACAGTGATCCTCATGCGAAAAGAGGGAAAGCAGTTGTCCCGCAGCATCCCGGACCTGGTGATTGTGGCGATTACGGGGATCTTCGGATTTCTGGCAGTGCATATCATTCCCAATAAGCAATACTGATCTCTTTAGTGTGACCTGATTCAGGTTATGTCCTCTGTAGTAGCAAACCGTGTATTCCGGCAATTCTGTGAATGCACGGTTCTTTTTTTGTGTGGGAAGAGATAAAATTTAAAAAGAGCCATCGCTGAGATGATGGCTCTTTGAAAAATGATGATAGTGTTGAATTCGGATAAGGGCAATGCGACATACATTATCGCCAGAAGAGCGGACTATGATTTTCCTGTTTTGCTTTTCTTTTGTTCCATGTACTGACTGAAAGCCAGATCAAGGATAACCTTCTCATCCAATGAAAACAACTTGCTCAGCATGAACAATTCCTGGAGAGTGAACTTCTCGATATGGTTCATCAACGTAGTGAATCTCACATTCTGTGTTCCCATATCGGCAGCAACAATACTCTTGGGAATGATCGTGAACAACTGATTGAAAGTGCTGATGTCACCCTGTTCAACCATTCTTTTTGCGGCAATATATCTTGGATCTTCAACCATAATCAAATTTCATTTGAATTATTACTTATGCGCGTCATTATGGCTATTTATTTTAAGTAGTATTCGTACTTTTTTTGTATCACCTATCTTACCTTTTTTGCGTGGGGATTATCCTTATCTTTTTTTATCAGTAAAATTTGATAGTTTCAAACCCCGCTTCCTTCCTGCATTTCAGATCGCATATTCAACTACTTTGAAATATTTCCGCCGCGTTTTCAAAACAAAAATACTAATTCTTTTAGTAATTATCCAGCTAAAATTATTAGCAATAGTTGTAGGTTTGAAAAAGAAAATCGCTCCCGGATGTATTTGAATTGCAAGACATATTTCAGTTTTCATTATGGCACCTACAGCACGGCAGAACTTGTGGAAACAGGCGCAGAAACCGGGGCTACAGCATTGGCACTCACTAATATAAATACCACCTGTGATGCCTGGGAATTCGTTTCCCGTTGCAAAGAATCAGGTATCAAACCTATCCTGGGTGCGGAAGTCCGCAATGGCGATCAGCTGCTGTATATCTTACTGGCGGCCAGCAATCGCGGCTTCACCTGGATCAATGCGTTCCTGTCCGGACATCTCTCAGCCAGTAAACCTTTTCCTGTGAAGGCCGGACAGGAACCATTCTTCCAGGATCTATGGGACGGTTATGTGATCTATCCATTGGGTAACAAGGCAGTAGAAGAGTTACTGCCCAATGAGCTCATCGGCGTGCTACCGGAAGAAGTGAACAAGCTCTTTGGAATGGCCGCACAGTACAAGGAAAAATTCATCATCCGTCAACCTGTTACCGTACAGAATAAGAAGTACCACAACGTACACCGCCTTCTGCGGGCCGTTGACAAAAATATTGTGCTCTCAAAACTGGAACAGCAGGCTATCTGTGGAACCACGGAACAATTTGTGCCTCCGGCAAAACTGTTTGAAGCATTCATGCAGTACCCGTTCATTGTCACCAATACTTTCCGTCTGATAGATATGTGCAATATCGAAATGGAATCCGGAAAAGACAAGAACAAGAAATTCTTCACAGCCAGCAGGAAAGATGATATGCAACTGCTGCGGAAGCTGGCCTGGGATGGATACCGCATCCGTTATGGTGATAATACAAAGGCCATCGACCGGCTCAACAAGGAATTGCAGGTGATCGAAGATCTCGGTTTCACGGCCTATTTCCTCATCACCTGGGATTTCCTGCGGTATGCATCCGGCAGGGGTTTCTTTCACGTGGGACGCGGCAGCGGCGCCAACTCAATTGTGGCCTACTGTCTCAGGATCACGGATGTGGATCCGCTGGAACTGAATCTTTTCTTTGAACGCTTTCTCAATGCAGAGCGTACATCACCTCCTGATTTCGATATCGATTTCAGCTGGCTCGACCGGGATGAGATCATCGATTATATCTTCAAGCGTTACGGTGAACAACATGTGGCACTGGTAGGCTGCTATGTTACTTTCCAGTACAATGCCGTGGTGCGTGAGCTGGGCAAGGTGTTCGGCCTTCCTTCCAAAGAAATAGATGAGATGGGAGCAAGAGGTTATTATTATGGCGACAGCCGTAAGGAACGTTTCAACAAACCGCAGAGCGATCAGTACCATTCGCTGATCATGCAATACGGCAAGCTGCTCAATAATTTTCCAAGCCATCTCAGCATCCATGCCGGTGGTATGCTGATCAGTGAAGCGCCGATACATTCCTACACTGCCACCTGGATGCCGCCGAAAGGTTTTTCCACCACGCAGATAGACATGCATGTGGCGGAAGATATCGGCCTGTACAAATTCGATGTATTGTCGCAGCGCGGCCTCGGCCATATCAAAGAAACCGTCCGCCTGGTGAAAGAGAACAGGAATATCAGTATCCAGATAGATGAGGTGGAAAAATTCAAGAATGATCCGAAGGTGCAGGACCAGCTGGAGAAGGTGAACACCATCGGATGTTTCTACGTGGAGAGCCCTGCCATGCGGCAGTTGCTCAGCAAGCTCAAATGCCGCGATTATCTCACCCTGGTATCGGCCAGCAGTATCATCAGGCCGGGCGTTGCCAGCAGCGGGATGATGCGTGAATATATAAAACGGTACCATGAACCCGCGTCTGTACAGCATCTTCATCCCCTGATCGGGGAATTGCTGAAGGATACTTTCGGTGTAATGGTATTTCAGGAAGATGTGATCAAGGTGGCGCACTTTTTTGGTGGACTTTCCATGGGTGAAGCGGATGTATTGCGGAGGGCAATGAGTGGCAAATACAGAAGCCATAACCGCTTTGCCCTGATGAAGGAAAAGTTCACTGCCAGTTGCAGGGCGCAGGGATATCCTGATACGCTGAGTGCAGAGGTTTGGCGTCAGATGGAATCCTTTGCCGGGTACAGTTTCTGTAAGGCACACTCCGCCAGTTTTGCAGTAGAGAGCTTCCAGGATCTATACCTGAAGACGTATTATCCTATGGAGTTCATGGTGGGTGTGCTGAATAATTTCGGGGGATTTTATTCACAGGAACTGTACTTCCTGGAACTGCGGAAAACCGGCGCCACCATCCATCTTCCCTGTGTGAACAACAGTGAATACCTGACCACGATACGTGGTACGGACGTGCATACAGGCTTTGTACATCTCAAGGGGCTGGAGCGCCAGCTCATAGAGACTATCATCCTGGACCGCTCGCTGCACGGGCCTTTCGAGCACCTGCAGGACTTCATAGAGCGCACCAGCATCGGGGCAGAGCAACTGAATATACTGGTAAGGGCCGGGGCACTCCGTTTCACCGGCAAAAACAAGAAACGATTGTTGTGGGAATCCAATTTCCTGCAAAAGAAAAATACAGAATCGCATAATGGTCACCGTTTATTCCAGGAAGCACCGCTTCAGTTCCGGTTACCGGAACTGACGGATAATCCTCTGGACGACCTTCACGATGAAATAGAGCTGCTCGGCTTCCCGATGCGTAATCCTTTCGAGCTGGTGGAGCAGGATGGGTCCGCCCTGCTGGCCGGCGATCTTCCGAACTACCTGGGTAAGACGGTGACCATGCAGCTCTATTTCATAGATTATAAAGCGGTACCCACCAAAACACAGGAAGTGATGAGCTTCGGCACCTTCCTGGATGCCAACCTGGATTGGGTGGATACCGTTCACTTCCCGGCTCAGCTCCGCATGTACCCCATGAAAGGAAAAGGTTTTTATCGTATCCGTGGGAAAGTAGTGGAAGATTTTGGCGTGTTCAGCGTGGAAGTTGATCACATGCACAAGATCGGTTACAAAGAAAGACAATACGCAAACCTTTAACCTGTGTTATGTTACTCACCAACGAGCGGCATATTGCCCACCTTGACCTCGATGCATTTTTTGTATCGGTAGAATGTTTGAAAAACAGCTCTCTGAAAGGAAAACCACTGATCGTAGGCGGTAGCAGTGACAGAGGCGTTGTGGCCGCTTGCAGCTATGAAGCCCGTTCTTTCGGCATACACTCAGCCATGCCGATGAAACTCGCCAGAAGACTCTGCCCGCATGCAATCATCCTTCAGGGAGATATGGAATCCTATAGCAATTACTCACGCCTGGTGACCGATATCATCCGCGATACCGTTCCACTTTTTGAGAAGGCTTCCGTAGACGAGTTCTATGCAGACCTAACCGGAATGGATAAATTTTTCGGCTGTAACCTCTTCACCAGAGAGCTCCGGCAGAAAGTGATAAAGGAAAGCGGCCTGCCGGTATCCTATGCACTGGCCAGCAACAAGCTCATCAGCAAAGTGGCAACCAATGAAGTGAAGCCCAACGGACAGATAGAGATCCCTTTTGGAACGGAGAAAACCTATCTTGCCCCGCTCAGTGTTGCCAAGATCCCCGGAGTGGGCAAGGAAACGGCCTTCCTCCTGTTACGCATGGGAGTGGAAACCGTGAAAGTGCTGAGCGAAATTCCCATCGAAATGATGCAGAACCTGCTCGGCAAGAACGGCATCGATCTCTGGCGCCGCGCCAATGGCATAGATGAAACACCTGTAGTGCCCTATCATGAGCAGAAATCGATTTCCACCGAAAGCACTTTCCAGCAAGACACCATCGATGTGGAATACCTTCGCTCCCAACTGGTACGCATGACCGAAAAGATAGCGTTTCAGCTGCGAGAGCAGAACAAGCTTACCGGCTGTGTTACCGTAAAGCTGCGTTACTCCAATTTTGATACCGTTACCAAACAACTCACCATCCCCTACTCGGCAGCGGATCATACACTCCTGAAAACAGCAAAGGAACTATTTGATAAACTCTACGAAAGAAGGATGCTCGTAAGGTTGCTGGGTATCCGCTTCACACACCTGGTGCCGGGCAATTACCAGATCAACCTGTTTGAAGACACACAGGAAATGATCAAACTCTACCAGAGCATCGATCATATCAAGCACCGCTTTGGGGAAGGATTACTGATGCGGGCAAAAGGACTGGAATCACTCCCCTCTGAAATCCGCCACCAACCTACATTTCAACGGGCGCAAGTTCGGGGTATACGAAAGGCGTAGCCGGATCGGACATGGTCCTGAAATCTTTGGCGATAGTACTGGCAGCCATCAGTGTGGTATCGAACTGTGAAGTGGCAATTTTTTTGATCTCTTCTTCATTCAGCTCACCGAACAGCCATTGCCAGGCCAGTTCTTCGGAGAGGATCACCGGCATCCGCATTTTGGAATTATGGATCTGCTGCATCAGCCTGTTGGCAGCAGTAGTTACGATGGCGAAGGTATCCACCGTTTCTCCGGTCTCCTTATCGGTCCAGGGTTGCCAGATGCCCGCCATGAAAAATACTTCTTTGTCAGGCACCACAATATGATAGGGATATTTAACGGTTGTTTTCAGTGGCTTGCCCAGCTTTCCGATGGGATGTACATGTCTCCACTCATAAAAGCCCGAACTGAGCACCAGGCAGCGGCGGTGCAGGGCTGCATCGCGGTACATCTTTCCAGGCATCAGCATTTCCTCTCCCACTGCATTGAGCGTGGTAATGGGTGTATGGAATTTTCCACTGGCATCTTTATAACCATTCCTGAATTTATCCACCGCTTCCCTGTTCTTCAGGTACGGAGGCAGGAAGCCCCATTCCATCTGAGTGACCTCAAAATCTTCTTTTCCTGCAACACGTTTCAGTACGGGCGCCTGTCCGTATTCAAAACCGATGATCAGCGGCTTGTTCAGAAACTCAAGTTTGGCGATAGCCTTTTCCAGTTGTTTGAGGCGGATAAATTCCGAACGCTCCACCTTCACCCCGTTATAGTAACACATGTAATGCGGATTTGACCAGGATAAAATTACACTTTTATCTTTTCTTCTATCAACATACCGATACTGGCCGCCTGCTCCGGTCTTCCTTCAGGGATGGAGGTCCAGAAATAATGCCCCTCCGCGTCCCTGGCCCTTGTAAGGTAGAATACACCCGGCTTCCGCGCATTAGTGATCTTGTACACCACGCTTTTACCAGTGCGCACGCTCTCTACTTTGAGTGTATGCCCGGAGTAAGAGATCTCGAAAGGATTATCCTGTATGGCCATAACACAATTTACAAAAAAATGGAAATGAGGTATCCGCTATAAAAAATGCGCGACTGAAATATCAGCCACGCATTTACTTAACACCTAAAACCGGATATATGAACAAAAGCAGGGATTGGTTTTCAGTTCCAATCAAATACCAGTAAAGACATTTTATTTGAACAATCCTACGGCGCTGGCGATCTTGCTGATGCTGCCATCGTTGAAGGTCCAGCCGGAATTCACACCGAGCGTATATCCGAATTCTCCCTCTACTTTTATCTCTTTCTGAGGTAGCTGGTCTTTGCCGATCCCGCCAGGTAACTCTATTTTCGCTTCTCCTGTGAGTTTCACTTCTCCTTTCACAGCAAGGCCTGCATCGATGATCTTATCGTCTTTATCCCATACTATGTAGAAAGACTGATCAGCACTGGCGCTTACATCACCGGAAAAGATGCCCCATTCTTTGGAGCCTTCAAACTGCAGACCGGCTCCGAGGCTCATCGTTGTTTGTTTGGAGCCTGTGAAATTTTTGGTGGCTTTAAATACAAGGCCTTCACCGGCAGTGAATTCAAATTTTTCACAGTTGAAAACGATCTTGCCGATGATGAATTTCACATCGATATCGATGGGGCAATCCATTTCTTTGGTCTTATCATCTTCAGATTTCGATCTGACGTCCACTGTTTCGTCGTCGCACCGGCCACCTGCACACACATAAGGACTATACGCCAGTTTCTTGAGATCACCCAGGTATTTGGAACATGACTTGAAGAAAGCTGCCCTTGCGAGATTTTTATTGAGCCCGGCAAGATAGCCATAGAAAGAAGAAAAGTCATACTCCCATCGCATGAAGCGCAAATGCTCCTTCTGCCAGTCTTGCCGCGCGGCGGAGATCCTTTCCTGAGATTCATTTCCAAGTGCTACCCGTTTCTGGCATTCCTCCTTACTCAGCCTTGCAATAGCGGCGCAATCAGCACCACGGCCTTCACCACAGTCATATTTACTTTTTTTCTCAGCATATTCATCCGATATCTTTATCAGTTTTTCCTCATACTCGCGGATAAGGCGGTAGTAATTGCTATCTAGTTTTTCCACTCTGCGGCTATGTTCTTCAAACTTACCAGAGGCCAGCTGCATACCTATATCCATAAGTTTACGCATGGCAGCTATATTTACCGGGCTCCCAACGGCAGGTATCGTGGTCATGGGTACTCCTGATTTCAGAGAAGCCATGAGCTGGTTCTGTATCTTTTTGTTCTGCGCGTCCAGCAATTTATCACCCTGTTCCTTTTCTGAAAAACCCAGGTTAGCGTAGGCCATTTCCATCTTTTCTACAAAACGCACAAAATCCTCATGCTGCTGTTTGATATAGGGAGCATCAGCCGGACCGGTACATTGTTTGGGCAACTGGTATTTGAATTCATCGAAATAAGGCATATTTATGGGAGAACCCAGAGGCGGCAGTTTCGCATAATAATTTCCGTTAGTCATTTCGCTCAAACCCTGGATCGCTTCCAGGTTATGTGCTCCTTTTAGTGACTCCTGAAAATGTTTAATAGCCTCTGTTTTATTACCCCGAAGCTTTTCGATCTGACCTGCCGTGTTACGGGCTTCGGGGTGTTGTGGAGATTTCCTGAATACGCGGGCGAAATACTTCATGGCGGTATCCAGCTCACCCACGCCGGCATAGGCCTGACCGAGATTATTGAGCACCATGGGGTTTTCAGGGTATCTGCTGGCAAGTGTGCGCAATACAGGCAGGGCATGCCTTGCCGCACCTCCAAGGTTGAGCAGCGCCCCAAGATTATTGAGCAGCAGCGGATCTTCCGGTTTTTTGATACCTGCCTGCAACATCATCAGCACAGCTTCATGCTGTGAGCCATTGCACCAGTAGGCAAGACCTGAAATTCCCAGCTTGTCTGCATCTCCACCAAGTGTTTGCGCTGCTTTCTGCGCAGCCTGAACGGCGCTCAGCGGCATCTTTGTTTTGTAAGCGGTATAGAGGTTCTGCAGGTAACTGCTCATGCCGGCACTGTTCATGGGTTTGGCAGACAGACTGGCCATCAGTGCAGGATTCCTGGCGGGAAACTTCTTAGGCTTTCTCTCTTCCGCTTCTTCCTCTTCCATCATTTTCTTCATCCTGGGATCGGCCTGCACTTTTTCTGCCATCTTTTCTGCACGCCGGATCATTTCCTCCAGTTCTTTTTCCGACATATTTTCCTGGGCAAAAGTGCTGCCCGTAAGCAGCACCATTGCGAGTAACACAAAGTATTTCATGGCTATACTGATACTTTGAAATTATAACTTGATGAATTCAACACGGCGGTTCTGTGCCTGCCCCTCTTTTGTTTTATTATCTCCCACTGGCTGTGTCTCTCCTTTTCCTTCCGTCTGAATCCTTGATTCATCTATTTTATGATCCTTTACCAGTGCATCTTTAATAGCTGCTGCACGTTTTTTAGAGAGCTCCAGGTTGGCGGCATCATCGCCATCGCTGCTGGTATGACCAACGATTTTGATCTTCACCCCTTCATTTTCATTCATCACTATGGCGATCTCTTTCAATACGCTGTTGGATTCAGGTCTGATGGTAGCGCTGTTCAGGTCAAAGAGTATACCGGTAGTGGAGAACTTTCCTTCTTCGAGCAGTTTATGCCTGCTGTCAGGAAGACCGGTGGCTACTTTGATATTGGAGATATAAATTCCAAAATTACTTTCGTT
>NZ_JBQCGW010000123.1:0-15164 GCF_051955275.1 Pseudobacter sp.
CAGCGAAAGCCAGGTGCAGGAAACACATCCACATGCAGAAGCCATCATCGATCCGCGCCATGCATTCAGTGGTAAAAAGGTGTTGATTGTGGAAGATAACGAAGTGAACCAGCGCGTACTTCAGCTAAACCTTCAGAAGTTCAACATTGAAGTTGCAATTGTGGGTGATGGAAGCGCAGCGGTGGAATACCTCAGCAAGAACAGGGATGTGGATCTCGTATTCATGGACCTGCACATGCCGGTGATGGATGGCCTTCAGGCTACCACCTGCATCCGGAAAGACCTCAAACTAACCATTCCCGTTGTAATGCTCACCGCCGCCGCACAGAAAACAGAACAACAAAAAGGCTATGATGCCGGGGCCGATGCGTATATCACCAAACCCATTTCACAACAGGAACTGTTCGGCTGCCTGGAAAAATACCTCCTTGATCCCCAGCAACCACAACAGCTTATTGCAGCCGTAGACGAACAATCTTATTTCTCAGAATTCAATATCTCTGAACTGCTGCAACTGGGCGATGCAGAAAGCATCCGCATGGTATACGAGCTTTTTGAAGCTACATTGCCACCGGGGCTTGCAAATTTAAGAGAGGCTGCAATCAAAAAGGAGTGGAAAACCGTATATGAACAAGCACATAAACTGAAAAGCAGCCTGGCTGTGATCCAGGTAAAGGGAATGCTGGGAATAATGGGAACCATTGAATACAATGCTAAACAGGAAATTAATCTGCCATCGGTGCTGCCCATGATAGAAGAGGCATCTGAGTACATTACTGAAGTAATGCCAAAGATCAAGCTAGCTATCGAGAGGGAAACAGCCTGATGAAACACCATATTTAGTACTTATATAACCGTAACATGAAGATTTTAGTAGCCGAAGATGAGCCTATTATGCTGAAGACGATCGAGCTTCGTTTAAAAAAAGATGGTTATGATGTCACTGCCGTATCAGATGGCCGTGAAGCGCTCAAGCAGATCAGGGAAAATACCCCCGATCTCCTGATCACGGATATCATGATGCCCTACTCTTCCGGTCTTGAACTGGTAGGAGCAGTAAAGCAGGAACTGTCATCACCCATCCCGGTGATCATCCTCTCCGCCATGGGGCAGGAAGATGTTGTAGTTAAAGCTTTCAAGCTCGGTGCGGACGATTTTCTCAACAAGCCTTTCAGCCCAAATGAATTATCGCTCCGCGTGAAACGGCTCATCGGAAAAACTATGTAACAGATAACAGTCTGGCATAGTGATGGATTATTCTTTTCAGGTATACATGGTCAATCATCAAAATCGCAATCCTTATTAAAACCATAATTGCCGATATCTTATTATTCGCCCGGTTTATCCGGCCTGAGCAGCTCGTCTATTTTGGCACACTCTGCCTGATAGCCGCTGCCATCACCATGTTGTATTGCTTCTACTACAGCCACCGCAGAAATAAATTCCGTAATCAGAAAACCAGGATCAAAGAATTAATCGATCCTTTTATCAGCCATAGCATCATGATGTCTATGGAAACGGAAGAAATCAGTGTCCGTTTCCCCGGTTTTGATGAACTGCAGCATCATTGTAAAAATGCTTTCAACCGGAAAGTGATCATCAATGAACTGGTACTGGCAAGAAAAAACCTATCCGGTCAGGCCGCTGAGATCATCGAAAATCTCTACACATCCCTGCAACTTCATCTGGATTCAGAGCATAAGCTCCATAGCTACAAATGGCATAAAAAAGCAAAAGGCATACAGGAGCTTTCCCTGATGAACCAACGCCAGTATTGGAAAAGTGTTTACAAACTAACCGGTAACTCCAATGAATATGTGCGGATGGAAGCACAGGCAGGCGTGGTTCGTATGCTGGGATTTATCGGTCTCCGTTTCCTGAACTCTGCCACCTACCAGATCTCCGAATGGCAGCAGATCAACCTGCTCTACCTGCTGGAAGCCTTGCCTACAGGGGAGTTTCAGGGCATAGAAAGATGGCTTCATTCCAGTAATAAGTCGGTTGTGACCTTCGCACTCAAATTGACGAGCAATTTCAGAAGGTATGAGCAGCATGACCTGGTAGTGAAATGTCTGCAACGTCAGGAGCCCGAGATCCGCCTACAAGCCATTAAAACACTGGCAAATATTTATCGCGAAGACACGGCCGGCCATATCATAGAACAATACCAGCAGGAAACATGGCATAATAAACTGGAAGCACTGCGTACCCTCGGAAGGATCGGCGCTGAAGATGTTGCGCCATTCCTGGCAGGAGAAACCAGTGATCCTGATCCGCAGATCAGGATAGAAGCTGCCCGCGCGCTGCTGCAAAGCACGGCCGCCGGTAGCCAGGTACTGCAACAGAAAGCCGTCACCGATGAGTCATGGAACACCATTCTGGCACAACTTGAAAATGAAATGCGCGCATGAGTTGGCAACAGATCATATTCGACATCCTCACCTACGGTATCCTCGGATACTCCGTTGTCCTGATATTTTTCTATTTATTCATCGGGATATATTCCATTGGTGAAACCAGGAAATACCTGTACAAGAATAGTTTTACCGATTACTCACTACTGGCTGTTTCTGCTGAAACACCCGGCATTTCCATTATTGCGCCGGCGTATAATGAAAGCGCTACTATCGTTGAGAATGTCCGGTCATTATTATCCGTTTATTATTCCACGCTGGAACTGATCATTGTGAACGATGGCAGTAAAGACGATTCCCTGCAATTACTGATCGATGCTTACCAGCTGGAGCAGGTGCCGGTTTATATTCACGAGCAGATCCCTACCAAACCGGTTCGCGGCGTGTATAAAAGCAGGAACCCGGTTTTCAGCAAGCTGGTGGTAGTTGATAAAGTAAACGGTGGCAAGGCAGATGCCCTGAATGTGGGCGTCAACCTCTCTACGAAGCCCTATGTTGTTTGTATTGATGTGGATTGCATACTGGAAGAAGATGCCTTGCTGAAAATGATCAAACCCTTCCTGGAGTCTACCAACAAAAGAGTGATTGCATCGGGTGGGGTAGTGCGCATCGCTAATTCCTGCGAGATCGAAAGCGGTAGGTTGGTGGAAGTGCATCTCCCCAAACAGTTCCTGCCACGCGTGCAGACGCTGGAGTATATCCGCGCCTTTTTATTAGGCCGCATGGCCTGGAGCAGGCTCAACGGGCTGCTCCTGATATCCGGCGCCTTCGGCGCCTTCGACCGCGAAATAATGATCAAAGCAGGCGGTTACAATCACAACACCGTAGGGGAAGATATGGAGCTGGTAGTGCGTATGCGCCGCTACATGGAAGAACAGAAGATCCCTTACAAAGTCACCTATATCCCCGATCCGCTCTGCTGGACGGAAGCCCCCGCTTCCTTCAAGATCCTTGGCAGGCAGCGCAACCGCTGGACACGCGGCACCATCGAAACACTCGGCTTCCATAAAAAGATCTTCTTCAACCCGCGGTACGGACTGCTTGGCATGCTGAGCTATCCTTACTGGTTCTTCTTCGAATTCCTGGCCCCCATCATCGAAGCATTCGGTATGGCAGTGTTCCTGGTATTAGCGGCACTGGGCCTGGTTGACTGGACCTTCTTCTTCGCCCTTCTGTACTTTATTGTAGCATTCGGATTTATGTATTCCGTATTCGCCATCTTCATGGAAGTGATCACCTACAATCAATATAAAAAGAAAAGCGAAGTATGGAGCCTCTTCACTACGGCAATGGTGGAACCCTTCTATTTCCACCCTTTTGTAGTGTGGTCTGCCATCATGGGAAATATCGATCTGGCCCGTAAGAAAAATGCCTGGGGAGAAATGACCAGACAGGGCTTTGCTAAAGCCCCCACCAATACAAATGCAAATCCTGTAAATACAATTTCACAGAAACATGGCAATAGCTGATACTGCAATCACTACTGAAAATACAAGAGCAAACAAATTGGGTGCGATATTCAGCAGATTCGCCAGTTTCTCACTCAGCTGGCTGATCGTATTATTGGTGCTGCGTTTGCTGGAATGGTTATGGAATGGGTTCAGCCACCAGTTTCCGGGAGAATCACTTGTTTTCTTCGGCAGCATCCTGGCCGCAGACCTCATTTTCTTTTGTAAGGTGAACCTGGTGCTGCTGATTGTTTTCATACCCCTTGCCTGGTGGCGACTCAAAGCAGCTACCATCCTATTCAGAATTGTTGCGGTACTGGCAACTATCATTTACCTGATGCTGATCCAGTATTTCAACAGTACACTTGTGCCGCTTGGCGCAGACCTGTATGGTTACAGCTGGAATGAGATCAAACTAACTGTGGGAGCTTCGGGTAAACTGAATATCTGGACGGTGCTCTTAATGCTGCTACTTATCGCCGGAATTATATCAGCGCTTATATGGATCTCAAAAAAAATCATACCTGGCAGAGTTTCCACTTTCGCAGTATGTCTCCTGATTGTGGTAACAGCCCTCCTGGCGCTCTCTTCCGCCTTTACCCCGCACCTCTTCAGCAACGAATACGAAAACAATCTCGCTGCCAATAAACTCGATTTTTTCCTGGATGCCTCTTACTCCCATTTCTTTCCTGAAGAACAGGAAACAGATATCTATGCCGATTCCTATATCGGCGACTATGGAGATAATTCTGAAAATGCAAGTATCGCCACGTTCAATTATATCGATGAAAAGGATTATCCCTTCCTGCATGCAGACAGTACGGAAGATGTGCTCTCCCCTTTCCTTGTCAAATCAGCAAGTCCTCCCAACATCGTGATCCTGCTGGTGGAGGGGCTTGGCCGCGCATTCACCAATGAAGGCGCTTACCTGGGCAACTTCACTCCCTTCGTAGATTCCTTATCACAACACAGCCTTTACTGGGAGAACTGCCTGAGCGGCGGCGGCCGTACATTCGCGGTACTGCCAACGATATTGGGATCGTTGCCTTTCGGCAAGAACGGGTTCAACGAACTTGGCAATAATATGCCGCAGCAATTATCGCTCATGAGCCTTGCAAAGAAAAATGGCTACCATACCGGTTTCTGGTATTGCGGCGATGCCAGTTTCGACAACATGGATATTTTCCTCAGAAAACAGAATATAGATCAGATCAGGGATAAAAAAACTTTCCCGGCGGGATATACGCAGCTGCCTTCCACTAATGGCTTCACCTGGGGTTATGGAGATAAGGAGTTATTCCGGTATTTCTATGCAGATCAGGCGCCACAAAACAGCAAGCCCTCATTACAGGTATTACTCACAGTAGCCACACATAGTCCCTTTCTCATCAATGAGCAAGCGCAATATAATCAGCGTGTAGAGCAAAGGATGAATGAGCTGCAACTCACAGATGCCCAGAAATCTGAGCGCAGGCAATACCTTCCGCAATTCGCTTCCATTTTATATGCAGATGATGCCCTTCAGGGATTCTTTGCCAAAGCGAAAGAGCAGCCTGGCTATAACAATACTATCTTCATCATCACCGGCGACCACCGGATGCCGGAGATACCGATGATCACTAAAATAGACAGGTACCATGTGCCATTGATCGTCTACTCTCCGTTGCTTCAGCGTTCAGCCCGGTTCCAGTCTGTTTCCACGCACTTCGATATCGGCCCTTCCCTTTTGGCATATCTTAAGAATACCTATGCCCTACAGGCGCCATCCATGCAAAGTTGGATGGGCAGCGGCCTTGATACCGCCCGTAACTTCCGGAACATTCATGCCATTCCCCTTATGCAGACCAAAACAGATCTTATAGATTTCGTCATGGGCCAGTACCATATCAACGGACAGGACGTATACATGCTGAACAATACATTGAATGAAGAACGCGTAACAGACGCACCGGTCATAGAGAGCATGAAAGGCGCATTCCAAAAATTCCAGCAGAAGAACCAGCAGTTTATTCAGGGCGCGAAATTGATTCCGGACACACTTTTCAATGCCTGGAAGCCCTGAAACTTACAAAAAATGTAGCAAATAATCAGGTAGAAGAAACCTGCAAGCTCTGCAACGTGTTAATTCCCGCGACGGTACAAGTCATCTAAAATGGTTGTCATCATCGGCCGGTAATAATTCCAGAAAAAACTCTTCCTTTCCATCGGATCACTGGTATTATAAAAAAGAAACCTGAAAAGAGATACTCCCTTGAAATAAGAAGACCCCATGCTTACAGGATTATCACAGAAATCCGCCGAGAAGTAATAGAATTTATAATCCTTATCGATATGCTGTGTAACGGCCGGGAACATGGCCGGAAGGTTCTTTTCCTGTAGCAGCTTCAGCCCTTCTTCATTCGCATCTATTTTAAAATGCGCGATCACTTCATTTACCGTTGTGTCTGGCTGCATTACATCGAACCAGAAAGCATATTTCATGGTTTCAGGAAGGCTGTAGGTTTCTTGTCCTTTTTTACCGGTAATAATATGCGGAAGCGCCTCTTTGAGATGGGTATCTGCTTCCAGGATCACTATTTCATCGTGCTCACTTACAAAAGCAACGCCTCCTTTTTTAAAGGGCCATTTGTTGCTGTGTTGATTCAGATAGTTATTGATCAGCCAGTGCGGGAGTTCTTTATTTACAACTGTATCGAGTGATTCAAAATAACGTCCGATCCATCCGGTCCATTTTGTTTTGAACATATTCTCAAACTGAGCGCGGATCTCAGGTGAGGTGGGAGACCCGATGGTATTGAATTCCGTGATGATAAGTTTGTGCTTGTCTTTCATCTGCTGAAGCAGACTGATATCTTCTTTGCTCATGCCGCCATATACAATGCCCGAGCGTTCCGTTACATTTTTTCGGGTATACCATTCATTGCTGAATACGCCGTAGGTGTCTGTGAAATATACAGCTTTGGCATCGTTGCTGAGCTGATCGAGTTGCCGGGGAGTGAATCGTTCCAGTCCTTTCAGGCGGAAGTTGTCGCCATGAAGCGGGAAGAAACCGAAATAATCGTTGGTGATATGATAAGGTTTCTTACTGGTCTTGGTGTAGCGTTCCTGATTGAGCACCCAGGTGAGGGAAATATGTTCCTGTCCATTCCGGCTGACTTCGGTTTTGTCCACAATGGCGATCACCATCTTCTTTTTTGGAGTGCAAAGCCAGCCGATCCACATCCACAGTGGCAGTAGTAAGATCAGGGCTGCGATAATCAGTATGTTCCTGGTTCTTTTTTTCAAGGGATTGATGATTTAGAATCTACGCTGGTAACCGATCCCGGCTGTGATTTGGTTGTCTTTGGTCTTGGGCAGGTATTCCACGCGGGAATAGCCCAGGTTGATGAGGAATACGTTCAGCTTTTTATGGGTGAAGCGATATCCGCCGGAGATCCTGTGTGTAAGTAGCTTATAATTATTGTTGAGCTGAATGGCCAGTGTGCGGTCGTCAGGCGAAATGCCGTAGCCGACGGAAGCATGTAAAAAATCATCAGCTCCGCCGAGATAGTAACGCGTGGTGAAGGAGTAGGAATGCGAGATCCTGTCGTCATCCGGTGTTACATAAGCGCGTAGATTGAACCAGAAACTTTTGTAGTACTTACCGATGGAGCCGGTGTAGATCCAGGTATCGTTGCCGAAGTTGAGGTAACGGAAGCCGAGATCTGCTTCAAAGCTTTTCGGCAGGTTGGCGTATAAAGAAAAACCTCCTCGGTATTTGGGAAACACGGCATCATCGGGTGAGTAACCGAAATTCACGTAGGCGTAGAAATTTTTTGCAATAGTAGGATAGGCGTCCGCTTCAAATTGCACACCATTTGTTTTGAAACGATTGGTGTAGTTCACACGGCCGATAACGGAGCCATATTTTGTCAGGCGGCTGTAATCCAGGCTGGTCAGGTGCCAGGGATCATCGAACTGTTTACCGAAATGCGTATAATCATAAGAGATACCGATCTTGTTGGAAGCGCTGAAATCGCGGATGCGGCCGGCCAACGCGCGGGCATCTGTATTTTTGGGGTCGATGACTAGCAGCGAGTCGGTGAGGCGCGCTGCGTACTTATATTCACGGGTAGCGGTGAGCAGTTTGGCTTTCTGCAGCATCAGGTCGGACGATTTGGGATGGTGCAGCAGTCCCGTTTCTGCGTAAGCCAGTCCATCTTTATAACGATTGGTGAAATAAGCGATACTGGCGGCAGCAATGGCGGCATCTTCATGCGATGGATTTTCGCGCAATGCCTGATCGAGGGTTATCCTGGCGCTGTCTTCTTTATCACTCCAGAAATATAGCCTGCCGAGAAATACACGGATATCGGTATACCCGGGACTTCCGGCCAGTGCCTGTTGACAGAGTGTAATGGCTTTGGGGTAATTCTTTTGCTGGAAGGCTGCATTGCGCGCCTGCACAAACAGTTCATCAGAAGAGATCTTCTCCTGGGCTGTCAGCGTTTGGGCATGCAGGATAGCGGCGGCTGCAAACAGAGCCGGTACGATTAGTTTTTTCAGGATCATCGGAAATATCCGGTATTAATATATAAGGTAAATTACTGCTTTATAAGCAAATAGCAGGCAGTAATCTGCATTATTACGAAAAGGATGTGTAATTATATCCAGCTGAAGAGCCCGCTGTCTTCAACACCGAGGAAGATCCCCTCTTCCGTTAAGTTTACGGGGTAGGTTTTCAGGTAATATCCTTCGCCGCTTACATTGCGGCCATTCTTCAGGCTGAACTTGTAGCGGTGTAAAGGGCATACAATATTGCCGATGGCGTCAATGAATCCATCGGCCATTATTCCACTGGCATGGGGGCATTTATAGGCAAAACCGAACCATTCATTCTGATGGCGGGTGATGCAGATCTTCTTTCCATTTATTTCCACCACGGCAATGCCATTGGTGGCAAAAGCAAGCTCAGACTCGCTTTCAGCCACCAGGTGCCATTTGTATTTCTTCTCGCTCATTAATAAAAGAAAGCTGTTTTGTATGGGTAACGGATCTTGTAGATCTCCCTTACCTTTTCGAGGATGGTAGTGCGCAGCCCATCGAGGTTACGTTTTTCGATAGCTGAAATGAAAACGCAATTGCCCTGCAGTTCATTTTCCCAGCGGGCTTTGAGCTCGTTGAGGATGTCCACTTTCACTTCATCTTCCAACCAGGGATCGAATGTATTTTTCTCGTACTGGTCCATTTTATTGAAGATGGTGATCACAGGTTTATCGTGCGCTTTCAACTCCTGCAGGGTGCTGTTCACCACGCCCAGCTGGTCTTCATACTGAGGATGCGAGATATCCACTACATGGAGCAGGATATCCGATTCGCGCACCTCATCCAGCGTGCTCTTGAAACTTTCTACCAGGTGGTGGGGGAGCTTGCGGATGAATCCTACCGTATCGCTGAGGAGGAAAGGCGTATTTTCAAACACCACTTTACGGGTGGTGGTATCCAGCGTTGCGAATAATTTGTTTTCGGCAAAAACCTCGCTTTTGCTGATGAGGTTCATGATAGTGCTCTTTCCTACGTTGGTGTAACCCACCAGGGCCACGCGGATGAACTCGCCACGATCCTTGCGTTGTACGCCGGCGATCTTGTCGATCTCCGCCAGCTTACGGCGCAGCAATGCGATCTTATCTTTAATGATACGACGGTCAGTTTCGATCTCCGTTTCACCGGGGCCCCTGGTTCCGATACCACCACCAAGGCGTTCGAGGTGTTTCCACATTCCCTTCAGCCTGGGGAGCAGGTATTGGTATTGCGCCAGTTCCACCTGTGTTTTGGCTTGCGCGGTTTTAGCGCGACTGGCAAAGATGTCCAGGATCAGGTCAGAACGGTCGATGGTTTTTACTTCCAGTACCTTTTCAATATTCTGGATCTGTGAGCCGCTGAGCTCATCATCGAAAATAACGAGATTGATATCCTTGCCCTGGATGTATTCACGGATCTGCTCCAGTTTACCCTTACCCACAAAAGTGCGGCTATCCGGATGGGCGAGTTTTTGCATGAAACGTTTAACGGCCGTGGCGCCGGCAGTTTCTGACAGGAACGCCAGCTCTTCGAGATATTCCTTCACCTGTGCTTCCGTCTGGTCCTTATGAACCAAACCTACAAGTACGGCTTTTTCTTCCTGCTGAATGACTTTCTTCTTTTCTAACAAGTACTATGATTTTGTGTAAAGATACTTCAATTTTCCGGCCAGATGGCGCCTGGTCATCCGCGGCACACAAGCGACTGTTCTCCTGGTAATGGCGATATCCTTTTTAGTCGGCCCCGTAAAAAAAGCGGCCGCATCTTAGATGCGGCCGCTCACTATCTTGAATAAACAAATTTTACAATCCGCTTATCACTAACCCGATCTGGTAAGGTCTTACATCAGGCCCCATGCCATCCTTGATAAAGGAGTTGATCTGGTAGGCGCCATAGATACCGAACACACCGTAGCTGATCCTGCCGGTAGCGCTGAGACGGGTACCGTCGAAGAAACGCTTGGCTTTTTCCTTTTGGGTAAAGGCGTTGATGGTGTTCCCGTTCTTGTTTTGTAATGTCTTTCCTTTAGTAGTAGCGCTCATGAGCGTTCCGATCTTACCACCTACCGCAAACTTCCAGCTGCGGTTGGTGTTCTCCGGGTTTACTGCGAAACGCAGTTCCACAGGAGCTTCCAGGTAAGTGGTCATGAGTTTGTATTTCTTGAAGTGGTTGGTGTCAGCCACATTCTTGAAGGTCAGTTTGTTGGAATTCCTTCCGGTGATATCGATATCGGTATTCTTGAAATACACGTTATCGGTACCCAGACCAGCACCAATGCCGATGCTGAAGCGTGGATCAGACTTGAAAGGGAAGTCGAACATGAAGTACATGTTGAAGCTGCGGGAGAGGCCCCTGGTATTAAGACTGTCGGGTTTTTGTGACCATCCGTTATGTCCGATCTGGATCATAAAATGATCGTTGGCACGATTGCCAAGCTTTACCTTGCTCCAGTCTTTTTTTGATTTTTTTGTAGTGGTAACAGTAGAATCCTGGGCGTTGGCGGCAGTTACACAGGCTACAGTGATGAACAGAAAGAGAAATTTTTTCATACCAGTTAAATAATTGATCAAAAGTATCTTTCCCGGGTTAAATGAAATGTTAAGGTTGGCAAAGAAACGACAATTTAGATTGATTCAGGGTGTTTTATGGCAATTTGTTGGAAAGCCAGACGGAAAGCCGGTTTTCATAGACAGGACTGTAAATTGACCCGGAAAAAAAGAAACCGGAACCATCATGGATGATCCCGGTTTTGTGGGCCCTGTCGGATTTGAACCAACGACCCTCTGATTATGAGTCAGATGCTCTAACCGTCTGAGCTAAGGGCCCGGTCATGGAAAAAATCCATGAGGATTGCAAAAATAGCTTTTTTGAAGAATAATAAAAAAGAAGTTCAGGACTAAATGATTGAAGCGGAACTTGAAAAGAGAGTAATGGTATTATATTTTTTGGCTACCTTGTATCAGCAATCTACTATTAAACTTGTCCCGTTCAGTGAAGCCAGGTTCTAACGATACCAGAGAACTGCAAAGGCGCATTGCCACATATGATGATCAACAGGCCTACCAGGACCTGTTCCATCTTTTTTATAAACCCCTGCTCAGCTTTTCCAACGCTTTCGTCCGCTCTCATGAACTTTCCGAAGAAATAGTATCAGACGTTTTCATCCGTATCTGGGAGCGACGCGCCCAGTTACAGGAAGTGGAAAACCTGAAGGTATATCTCTATGTCAGCACCCGCAATACTGCTCTCAAATACTTACTCAGCAAACAGAAGCAGGCTTCCATAACACTGGACGACCTGCAGGTGGAGCTCGAAAGCCAGCACCACGATCCCGAGCAGCTTCTGCTCACCGCCGAGCTGATGAGCCGTGTTGCCCAGGCTATCAATGATCTTCCCCCCCGCTGTAAAATGGTGTATAAACTCATTAAAGAGGATGGCCTCCGTTACAAGGAAGTGGCCGAGATCCTCAATATCTCCATCAAAACAATCGACAACCAGCTGGCCATCGCCCTCCGTAAAATCGGTAAGGCCATCAATATCAATCTCAGGAAATTCGCCTGTTTCTGAAATTTATTTTTTCTTTCTTTAGTAGATCGGTGCGGAAAACGGATCCTTATTGGTAATCATCATTAATTATGTCTGTTGAACGCATCTGGGAATTGATGGCCAGGAAATTAGCCGGGGAGGCTTCTGACGCTGAGCTCGGCGAGTTGGATCAATTACTGAAATCCAACCCCAATCTGCATTTTCCCTTACAGACTGTTGCAGATCTCTGGCATCAGCATCCTGAAACAGACAGGTCGGAACTGGAAGACGCTTTTCAAAAGCACCTCCTCCGCATGGAACAGCAGGGCATCAGGTTTGCTGCCAATACTACCGAAGCCGAAGAACCGGCCACTTTCCGTATGGCTGACCATCCCCGTCGCCGGAAAACCTGGAAGATCGTTGCCGCGGCAGCATCCCTGCTCGTAGCAGCCTCTCTGATCTGGCATTTCTCACGCCCGGCCATAACCGAACTGGCGCAGGAAAAACCAGCAACGCAGACTGAGAGCTCCAGCGAAATTGTAACAAGAAACGGTTCCCGTACCCGCATCACACTGCCCGATGGCAGCATCGTATGGCTCAATGCAGGCAGCAAACTCAATTACGACAAGCAGTTTGGCACTAAACTCCGTGAAGTAACGCTCACCGGGGAGGCCTACTTCGATGTTAAGAAAAATCCGGACCTGCCCTTTGTGATCCATACCAACCGGATAGATGTGCGCGTGCTAGGCACACAGTTCAATGTGAGGTCATACCCAGGTGATAAAACCACAGAAGCCGCACTGGTGGAAGGAAGTATTGAAGTGTTGCTAAGAAATAAACAAACGGGCAAGATACTCCTCAAACCCAACCAGAAGATTGTGGTGGGGGAAGACAGCACAGAACACCCATCTTCAGATAAATGGCCAGACAAAAAACAGGCCCCTATCGTTTCCATTAAATCACTTACCCGGGATCAGAAAGACAGTTCCACCGTGGAAACAGCCTGGGTGCAGAATAAGCTGGTATTTGTAGATGAACCGCTGGAAGAAGTGGTAAAAAGGCTGGAAAGATGGTATGGAGTGACTATCACTTTCAACAAATACACGCCAGGCTGGAGCTCACTTACAGGAACATTCACCAATGAGTCAATCGAAGAAGCATTACACGCACTGACAATCACCGAACCTTTCACATACAAATTCACCGACGCAAAAACGATTGTAATCAGAAAATAGAAAACCCATTGATCACATAAAATCTTCACAACGATGCTAACTGCCAACAGCTCCTGATCATAACACCAAACAGAAGCGGGAAATGCTACCAACATTCCCCGCAGATGAAAAAGTTATCGGTAAAACCACCTTTGCCAGGCTTCAGTTTTACCAATTGTAAATCCTTTTCAACGCTTAAAGTATGAAAAAAAACAGGATTTGCCCGGATTTTCCGTGGCTGCCTACCATAACAAAGCTTGTCCTTCTCATGAAACTGACCTTCGCCATAATATTGATTGGCTGTCTTCATGTATCAGCAAACGTACACTCCCAGCTGAAAGTGACCCTAAACATGCAATCCACGGATATCAGGAAAGTATTGACAGCTATTGAAAAAAAGACCAGCTTTCGTTTCCTCTTCAATTCAAGTCTGCTTGCAGAACAGCCGAAAGTGACCATCTCTGCCAATAATGAAGACGTTCTCTCTGTAGTAAACCGATTGCTGGCGAACACCCTCATTGCTTATGAAGTGCTCAACAATAACCTGGTGGTACTCAAAAAAGAGAATACGGTCATTGACCAGACCTCGGTAAAAGGACGGATCACCAACGCCGCCGGCGAACCCCTCGCTGCCGTCTCCATTCGCGTGAAAGGCAGTAATGCCGGTACTTCCACGGATGCAGACGGAAGATATTCCATCGCTGTACCGGATGATGCAACCCTGGTGGTCTCATCCATCAGTTATCTTACCCAGGAAATACCGGTGAACGGTAGAGCAGAGATCAATGTAGTGCTTCAGACCAATAACGCACAATTGGAACAGGTGGTAGTGATCGGTTATGGCACCGCTCAGAAAAGAGACCTCACCGGTTCGATCGCCAAAGTGGCCGGACGGGAAGTGGCCGACAAGCCCAATACCAACCCAATTGCCTCCCTCCAGGGAAAGGTATCAGGGGTAAGCATCATCAATACCGGCTTGCCGGGTCAGGAGCCAGATATCCGCATCCGTGGTACTGTGAGCCGCACCCAAACCAAGCCGCTGTATGTGGTGGATGGTCTGTTCAACGACAATATCAACTTTCTCAATTCCGCCGATATCGAATCCATGGAAGTGCTGAAAGATCCCTCCTCCCTCGCCATCTTCGGAGTGCGTGGCGCCAACGGCGTGATCATCATCACTACCAAAAAAGGAAGAACAGGAAGGCTCACCGTGAACCTGAACTCAACCATCGGTGTGAAAAAGATCACCGATGAAGTGAAAATGACAAATGACTCCCAGTTCAAAATGCTGTACGATGAGCAGCGGCAGAACGAAGGCTCCGCCCCATTTGCGTATTATGACCGCTATACAGGCAACTCAAACTGGGTGGACCTAATACAGAATAAAAATGCCATCATCACCAATAATAATATCAATATTTCCAGCGGCACAGAAAAGAACAAATTCTACCTGGGAGTTGGTTATATAAAAGAGCAGGGCCTGATCAAACATGAGAATCTCGATAAGATCCTGCTCACCATCAATGATGAACTGCGCGTATCCAAAGCCTTCAAGATCGGGTTCAACCTCAACGGGTACCGCGCCATCGTTCCTCCCGCCAACGACTTCATAAGCGCCATCACGGCCACTCCTATCGTAGTGCCTTTCAATACAGAAAAAGGGATTTATAACCGCCTTCCCGATGAGATCGGAGGACCACAGGTGGCTAACCCGTTAATGATGGTGGAAGAAAGAAAGAACACTGACCTCCAACGCGAATACCGCGTCATCGGTAGTGTGACAGCTGAAGTTAATTTCCTGCGCGATTTCAACTTCAAGAGCACTTTCTATATGGACCTCGGTTTCAATAACCAGCGCCGTTACACACCACTGATCAAAGTTTGGTCGGCCGACCTGAACACCGAATCATTCCAGAACGGGTATAATACCACCAAGGTTTACCAGAAAGACAATACCTTCTCCAAGTTCCAGCAGGAATACCTGCTTACCTGGAAGAAAAACC
>NZ_JBQCGW010000124.1:0-6655 GCF_051955275.1 Pseudobacter sp.
AGGCATAAGTTGTTTGGTTTGCCTGTGAAGAATAAGGCATGGTTACCATACTGACGAATGGCGAAGGAGGGAATAACCGGTCTTGCGAAAAAAAAATCCGGAATCAGCGGAAATGGTTGAAGGCATAGATCCAGAAAACGATGCCGAGGTCGCTGGAATGCTTGTCGAGGTGCATTTTTATGAACCTGAGTGTTTCCGACAGGATATTATTCACCCTGCTCCTGGAGAGGCCGGTAATGGCTGCGATCTCTTCATGGGAGTGCTCCTGCTCCCGGCTGAGGCGGTAGATCTGTTGTTTCCGGGGAGAAAGCTGGCTGAGGGCCTGATCAATGAGTTGCTGGTATTCCCGGGTGAGGATGAGCTCTTCCAGGGAGCGGTCCGGCTGGGAGAGGTTGCTCCAGACCTGGTTGATCATTTTCTTTTCGCGCGAAATTTTGCGGAGATGGTCCAGCGTGCGGTTGCGGACCATGCGGTAGAGAAATGCTTCGGGGGAATCGATATCGGGAAGATTGTTCCATTGCACCCAGAGGCGGAGAAAACATTCCTGGATGATCTCTTCAGCGTCAGCGGAAGATTTGGTCATGGAGAGGGCGAATGTGAAAAGGCGTTTGCTGTAAAGGTCAAACAATACCCGGAACGCGTATTCCTTGTCTGTAGAGAACAGATTTTTTTCGGTATCAGGGGAGTTTCTAACCAATCAGTGCCTTTGTGAAACTTAAAGTTCACAAAAAATACCAATATGGTATAAAAAAAAGATCCCCGGCAAGAATACCAGGGATGGTTTACTAATCATTTCCATTAACACATTAACCCTTATCCTAAAAAAAAATTAAAAGCTTTTTTGAATGTAGAAACATAGGGAACGGATCAAACAATGACTGGATTGCTGCCAATTCCCTGGCTGTTGTTGCCTGCTCCGCTCAGCTTGCTGTACATTTCTTTGGCCAGCGGCGGCAGGTTTGCAACCGGATCGTATGGTATGTCTTTCAACACTTCAGGGCGGCTTAACTCTTTCTCCATGTACTGAGTGGCTTCGTGCCAGACATACAAGGAGAGACCGTCTTCCCTGATCCCTCTCTGCCCCATTTCGATCCTTCCAAAACAGGCATCCCTGACATTGCTGTAGAGGAAAACCTTGATGGAATTCCAGTTATCGAACTGAGAATATGATTTCCAAAGATCTATGAATGTCTGTTCTACGATCTGCTCTGCTATTCTCGGCTTATCTAAAATTCTCTTTGCGTAAAAACAGGCCTCTAAGTAGAACTGGTGAAATATGATAGCAAATATTTCGGCATTGCCTGCCCTGAATTCTTGAACTATCGCATTGGTGTTTGTGTACCGGTGGTTCATTGGGTTCCTCCTTAATCTTTAGAAACTTACTTTCTGCTGTAAAAATCTTCCAAATTTAAGGACTGACTGGTTGGGGAACCTCCACTCGATTACTGCGGGAGGATTACAATGTAAACTTACGAGGTACGTTAAAATACGGATTGTAGTATTTTCTTTACAGTCGCCGGAATTTATTATATTCATTCAGTCAAAACTACACTACGCGCCATTTACCTGTTCTATTATGCCTGTAACCACAAGGAACTGCTTCGTTATATTACTGCTGTTTATTTTTAGTGTGCCCGTTTACGTTAGGGCGCAACAAAGTCCGCCTTCAGACCCCTACCTGCTGGTGAATACACTGAATGATAACAGCGGCCTGCCCCAGAATTCCATCATCACCCAGTATATAGACACCAGTTCCGGCATGTTGTGGCTGGCCACCTTCGGAGGCCTCGTGCGATATAACGGAATTACCCTCAAATCATTCGACCGTCAGCATTATGATTCCCTGCTCACCAATAAGCTGGTGAACATGTTCCGGACCTCCAACGGGGAGGTATATGCGATGAACGTTCACAGCCAGTTGCTGAAAATCGGAAAACAGGATATTTACATCAACCAGTCGCTCACCTGGATCTGGCAACAGTATGCCCTCTTTGTCTGGTTCCGCGGTGTGCTCAATTCCCCCGCACAGATCCAGCGCCTGGGTGTTCATGCTTTCGGAAGGCACGCTTATTACCCCGGACAGGAAAACTGGAGCTCCGGCTTCTATAATTATTACCTGGCGGCATTGCCCCGGGACCGTTTTGCCGTTACCAACAAGAATAATGAACTGATGATCTATGCCGATAGCCTGCTGGCCTTCCGGCAACCCGTTCCTGTGATTGCGGATTCTGCCAAACTCTTTTACAGCAATGGCCTGCTCTATGTACTGAATGACCGGCTCAACGGTGCATGTTATGACTTGCGGGGCCCTCAACCTGTGCCTGCTCCCCAGGCACTCAGCCGCCTGCAGCCACTCCGGGAACAACTGAAGAATAAAAGAACTGTACTGTATTATAATGAACTGAATGACCAGGCCGTGCTGGCCGCCGGTCAGGACCTGGTAGTACTGAGTACTGATAAAGACGGGATCTATCCTTCACAACGTTTGCATATCGACCAACTGCCGAAATCCATCAGCAGCATCCTGTATTACCCTGCCCACCATACAGTGTTTGTAGGCACCACCACGGAAGGGCTCTTTGTATTCAGGAAAAATAATTTCCGCCAGCTGCTGGCGCCTGACCTGGAACTGAATATAAACAGTATGTACGCCCAGCTGCTTAGAGACAGCAACCACCTGCTTACCAGCAGAGGGGTGACCTTCGATCTCCGGAATAACGAAGCAGTATATGCGAAACAGAAGAACCATATGAGCAGCCCCTACTCGGAGGATGGCACCGGCGGTTATTACTGGTGTAATGAAAACCTGGTACAGTACCAGCCTCCGGGCAACGGGCCTGCCCGGATCTTCTACCGGAAAGCGGATTCCACCCGGCGGGAAAATATCATCCGCTTTGTGTGGTTCGACAAGGAAACGCAGAAGCTCTGGATCTTTGAATCCTTTCAATGGGGGTATTTCAAAGACGGGCAATACAATGTGGCGGTGTATACCCCACAAACCAAACTGCCTTCTCCCAGCTATTATTCACGGAATGGAAATACCATTTTCCTTGCCACTGACCGTGGCCTGGTGCTGCTCGATGGAAAGAACAACCGCTTGCGGTATGCCAATGGTACGCTGAATAAAGAAACCCGCTTTGTTGCCGCCGATCCTCAGCACTCCGTCTGCTGGTTCAGTACCTATGGCTTTGGGTTTGGAGCCTACCTGTTGAATAAGGACAGTGTGCTGTTCTTTCCACAGGATGCACAACAGTACCTGTCCAGCACCCACGCCCTTATTGAAGATGACCGGCATGATATCTGGCTGCCTACCAACAAAGGATTGTTCCGTACGCAGAAATCGCAGTTGCTCAACTTCATTAAAAATCCGGCTTCTGCCGATATTCTTTACTATGATTATTTCGACAGGCAGGATGGTTTAGTTACCAATGAATTTAACGGTGGCGCACAACCGATCTATACCCGCTGGAAAAATGAACTGCTCCTCTCCACCATCAATGGGGTGCTGCGCTTCAGTCCGGGGGAGATCCCCGGCAACGCCTGGAAGGAGCCACTTTATATTGATTTTGCGCAGACCCGCTCCCGCGCCTTTGTGCCTGTGCCTGAAACGGGGCAGGACTGGGAATTCGATGAAAGTGAAAGAGTGATCTGCTGGGTGCTGAACCGAGCCTGCTGGAGCAATCCTTACAGCATGCGTGTGGAATACCGGATGGACAATAACCAGGAGTGGAAAGTAATAGAAGGCACCAGGCTGATGACGCGCTGGGAACGTGTGAGCGGTGGCAATCATACCTTGCATATCCGTCAGTTCAGCGGGGTGGAAGGAAAATACATGGAGCAATCGATCCCCTTCAGCATATCCCTGTACTGGTATGAAGAATGGTGGTTCTGGGTGCTGGCGATCCTGGCTTTGCTCCTGATTGTTTACCTGACCACCAGGCGCTTTTCCATTCTGAAAAAACAGGTGAAGGTTTCCAGGAAAAAAGATGAGGTTTTGTCTGAGACACTCAGCCTCATGGAAACCGGCAATGCCATGCTGGATGCTTCCAACCTCTACAAATCCAAAATGGTGTATGTGCTCATGCATGATGTTACCGTGCAGGTGGCCAGTATAGAAAAAGTATCGGGGCTCGTTTCCCGGAATATTGAGAATATCAACCAGGAAACCATCAAAACAGTGATGAAGGAGATCAATGATGCCTCCCGTAACCTGCTGATCATATCCGACCAGCTGATACAGTGGTCCAATATCCAGGAAACAGTAGAAACGGTATCGATAGAGCCCGCCGATATTCACGCCATGGTAGAAGATGTACGGGAAGAACTGGGCGACCGCTTCCAGTGGCGCAATAACAAGCTGGTTAACAATGTACCGGAAGATATGCAGGTTCAAACAAAACTGCACCTGCTCCACCACCTCATCTTCAACCTGGTGTTGCACGCCAATAAATATATGAAAGATGGAATAATAGAAATTGAAGCCTCCCAGGTAGAAGGATACACCATCTTCATTGTAAAAGACAATGGCACTACCATGGATACGGAGCTGCGGGAACTGCTCATTCAGGCATCCGCCTCACAGGATGCTTCCGCGGTATACTCGGGTCAGCGCCTCTGGCATATCGGTTACCAGATCATCTTTGACCTGGTGCAGGTGATGAAAGGAGAAATAGAGATCAAGCCCGGTGAAAACGATAACGGGCTGATCATTGCCATTGGCCTTCCCCCGCTCAATAAACGAAAACCGGAAGAATAAAAGAAACCGGATCAGATGAAATTATGGAAACGGGCCATCTCGTGCAGCTCGATGATATTTCGTGCATTCACTTTTTCCAGCAGGCGATGCTTGTAAGTGGCGATGGTACTTTGTTTTACTCCGATATCGGAAGAAATATCTTTCAGCCGCTGACCTTCCAAAATCTGCCTCAGTACCTGCTGCTCCCGCTTGGATAAACTTAAGAAGGGATTGTTTTCCTGTGTTGGGGCAAGCCTGCTATCGCCGGCGCCCATGGCGCGATATTGTTTTACGAGTTTGCTCTCGAAGATCTGTCCGGATAACACCGTCTGAATAGCATTCAGGATCTCCGTTTCCTTGGAATCCTTGACCAGGAAACCGCGGATGCCGGCATTGTATAACTGGTTTACGTATTTCAGTTTGTTCTTGGTGGTAACCACCAGAATGAACATGGAAGGAAAACGCCTTACGGTATCTTCTATGAAATCCATTTTTGTGCTCATATCCTCATCCATCAGTTCCAGGTCCCAGATCGCAAAACTGAAGCGGTGTCCCTGCTGATCCAGGATCTCCTGCAGGTCCTTCATGGAGTTGACGATCTTATACGTGCTGTCGCGGAAATGAAGGTCCATGAAAAGTGTATAACCCATATTGGTGAGACTATGATCTTCCGCAATCAGAAAATATTCAGACGTAGGCATATTGTTTCGTTTTTTAGGAGCAGGCATAGGAATCCAGGGTGGTTTCCTTTTTGCAAGTGGAAATGATTGTGGTTATATGCCCCCGGGGCTGCCTTTAAAGATAATCAAATAATAAGTTTCCACATTGTTTTGGGGCTGCTTTTGTACCAGCTTGTTCAGATGTGTACAAGAAATACTATAACAGAATTGAACAAGTTGACCCGGATCAAGTATCGGATAATGGGTTTTTTTGCCACAGGTCCAACTGTTTAAAATAGTATATTTAGGAATAATATGTTGACAGGGTATCTTTTTTTGAAAAATTAAAATCACCGAATTATGAAAAAATGGATGGCATTTATGGCAATGGTTCTCATGCTGAACTTTGCCCTTCAATCATGTAAGAGCAAACCTAAGGACGCCGATCTGCAGCAGGCTGCCACGGAAGCTGTGGCCAAAGTGCCTGATGCGGGACCCACCCCCATGATCTCTGTTCAGAATGGCGTGGCTACCCTTACCGGTGAAGTGAAAGACGAAGCCGCCAAAACTGCATTTGCATCAGCAGTTGCAGGCGTGAAAGGAATCAAGGAAGTGAATAACCAGCTCTCAGTAGCGCCACCACAGATGCCTGAGCCAGCCCCTGTTACCGTAACCGCTGATGATCCGCTCAGTAAAGGCGTGACCGATCTGCTGAAAGATTATCCTACTGTGAAAGCGGAAGTGAAAGATGGTGTGATCACCCTCACCGGTACGCTGAAGAAAAGCGACCAGCAGAAAGTCTGGATAGGGCTGAATGCACTGAAACCTAAAAAGATCGAGAACAAACTCACTATTCAATAATCAAACCGGGAGGACCAAACAATGGCACTGCAAGACAAATACAAAGAACTGGTTGATGCCGCCAATGCTGCCGGCGCTACCAATCTGCAGGTAAGGGAACAGGACAATGTTCTGTATATCGATGGTGATGTACCAAACGGTGCAACCAAAGATCAACTCTGGGACATCTATTCCAGGCTGGATCCGGAATTCAGGGCCGGCGACCTGATCATGAATCTAAATGTCACTACCATGGCTCCCGGAGCAAAGGCAAAAGTGACCACTACCTCTTCCAATTTAAATATCCGCAAAGGGCCTGGCACCGATCAGCCCATTGTTGGCAAAGCGGCCCACCACGAGATCGTAACACTGGTGGAGAAAAGCGAAGGCCAGTGGTGGCAGATCAAAACTGATAAAGGTG
>NZ_JBQCGW010000125.1:0-23145 GCF_051955275.1 Pseudobacter sp.
GTCCCCCGCCTTGTAGTGATCACAATCACTCCGTTACCTGCGCGTGCTCCCCATATACTTGCAGCTGCAGCATCTTTCAACACCGTGATATCTTTGATATCGTTCGGATTGATATTGTCAAGGCTGCCATTATAAGGGAAATTATCGAGTATGATCAATGGCGCATAAGCCTGTGTTGAATTTGTACCAGCCATCCCCACGGTACTGATACCACGTATCTGTACAGGCACAAAAGGGTCCTTCTTCTGAAACAGCACTCCTGGCACCGTTCCATCCAGCCTCGTCAATATATCCATTCCTGCCCTTCTGTGAAAGGCGGCACTGTCCAGCTGACTGAAAGAACCCACCATTTTTTCCTTACTCACCTGCTGATATCCTGTACTTACTACAACCGCCACCGGCACCAGCTCATTCACTTTATTCTGTAACATTATCACCAGCGGCTCACTCTGTGCAGTCACCTCCCTGCTCGCGTATCCCACACTGGTTACCACAATCACCGCCCCGTCAGTTACATTACGGAGAGTGAAGGTGCCCGTTTCATCGGTGAAAGTCACATTCTTCGATTCCTTTACACTCACCGTTGCACCCATCACGGCATCGCCCCTTTGATTGGTAACAATGCCTTTTACCACCCGGGGCCCCTCTAACATGATATCTGCAGGAGCTTTCTTTTTGATCACCACGTATTCATCCAGCAGCGTGTAGGTGAGCGGCTGGTCCTTCATCACCAGTTCCATCACCTTCTGCAGGGATTCATTGCGCACTTCGATGCTCACTTTCGTGGCACGCTGCAACAGGTCTTTTGTATAAATGAAATTGATACCGGTCTGCTTCCTGATTTCGGAAAACACAGATTCCAGTGAAGCGTTTTTGAGCGAGATGGTGATCGGTTGTTCCTGTTCCCGGGCGGAAACGGTATGGGAGGAAAAACAGTAAAAGACAATGATCATGGCTATTCTCATATGCCTTTTATGCAGCAAACGGGCAACCGGTAATACGCCTCCTTTCCGGGCGCACATGCCAATCCGTTCACCGCCAGAATGAATGCGAAAGCTCATCGTAGCGTTGTTTTGGGTTGTAAATGTTGTTACGGCATTGTCGAATAAGGATATTGCCAATGCCGGAAAAACCGGCAATGAAAGGATTGGTTTATGGTTACATGGTCTCTTATCTGCTGATGGTCACAGTATTTCCCGTTATATTGAAATGCACTTCACCAGTGAGTTCCAGCAATTGCAATAGCTTCGACAATGGCTCATCCCTCCTGATCACACCCACAAAATCACTTGTGATCTCCGCATCATATTTTACTTTTACATTGTACCATCTTTCCACCAGTTTCATGATGGATGGTAACTTCGATCCATTGAAGATAAAAAGCCCATTCTTCCAGGCGATCTCAGCTTCAACGTCCGCAGCCTGCACTTTGGTAATACCGGCAGCATTGATCCTTGCCTGGGAACCGGGCTGCAATACAACCCTTCCTGCACCATTGCTCACAGCAATACTCCCTTCAACAAGGGTTGTTCTCGTATATTCTTCATCGTTATAATCTGACACATTGAAACAGGTGCCCAGCACTTCCATCCTTGCATGCGGGCTCTGCACAACAAACTGACGGGCGGGGTCCTTCGCCACTTCAAAATAAACCTCTCCACTTGCTTTCACCATTCGTTCATTACCTGTGAATGCAGAGGGAAACTGAATATAAGAAGCTGCGTTCAGCCACACACGTGTGCCATCTGGCAATAGCACCCGGTAGGTACCGCCATTAGGAGTGGTTACTGTATTAATGGAGATGACTGTATTATTTGTGGAATTCTGATATTCTAGCAGGCCATTGCCGTTACTGAGCAGGTTGCTGCCGGAAACCGCAGTTCGCAGGGTATCCAGTATTATCGGTTTCCCATCTCCGATAGTCAGTATTGCTTTACTTCCACCTGGCAGCACATCCTCTGCAAAGCGCTGCTGTGATTCCTGCACGGCAACAGGCGGGGAAAATTGCCTGGTCAGGATCAGCCAGGTTAGCGCCGACAGGAATAGCAGAACGGCTGCTGCTGCAGCCCATCTGACGGGGGGATGTATATTCTTTACAACAGCAGGTGGGGTGGCAAATTCAGGATGTCTGCTGCAGAATCTTTCATATCCTTCCTTCCAGTCGATATCATTCATCCGGTTGAGCAGCGTGTTGATCCCAGGCTCTTCAAATCTTTGCATGAACTGACGGTTGGCCGGGTCGGCCGACAGCCATTGGTCCAACTCCCTGCTTTCATCAGGGGTCAGTTGGTCCTTTAAGAATTGCCGGATCAGGTAGCCTGTTCTTGTCATGCTGAGTTTTTACGCATAATCCCTTCCTTCCCACCATTGGGGGAAACATGCATCGTTCAATAATCTTCTGAGAATCTAACAATGAGCGTGTGAAAACGCCTAAAGCGAAAGCCGGATTTTTTTTTGCGGGACAACTCAATATAAAGGAACAACAGGAGCAGATACCGCTTTCTCCTGCACCATCAGCTGCAGCAATAACACGGCAGGCATTAACCCCTTACGCAATAAACGGCTCTGTAACAATTGTATC
The DNA here is from genome assembly GCF_051955275.1 of Pseudobacter sp. NCBI lineage: Bacteria > Pseudomonadati > Bacteroidota > Chitinophagia > Chitinophagales > Chitinophagaceae > Pseudobacter > Pseudobacter sp. The sequence continues at coordinate 2,582 of NZ_JBQCGW010000125.1, forward strand.
GCACGGGCTTTCTGGTTGCGGACAGTTTTGATGCTCAGGCCCATCCGGTCTGCAATCTCCCTGGTATCCAACTGCTGGAAATACAAGAGCTTGAAGATCTGACGGCATTGGTTGGGAAGCTCTTCTATCTCAATGAGGATACTGTGCAGTACCTCGGACTCTATAAGGCCATAATCCCTGGTCTCATCCACCGGATGGTGCAGGTATTGCAGTTCCTGCTGGGAGCGGGCGTCCACTTTCAGAGACCGCAGGTAATTATAACAGGCATTGCGGGTAGCCACATACAGGAATGACCTGATATTGGGCAGGCTCTCGAAATCACTCCGCTTTACCAGCACCTTCTCGAAACACTCCACCACTATATCTTCCGCCTCCTCCCGGTTCTGTATGATGCCAGTGGCAAAATACACGAGAGGACGGTAAAGCAGCCGGAACAGGCCGGAAACGGCATGGGGATCACCCTGCCGGAAAGCAGTCAAATCGAAATTATTATCCTCAGCAATCATAGCAATGGGTGGTGTCCGGGAGCCTTATTCCCGGAATGAGGCCTAAATCTACAAAAAAACTTCATCCGCCCAGCCCCGAAGGAAGTGACGGATGTTTTGTTAATTCTCCTGATTTTTTGTAAATTACGAGTAACGATTCTTCACCAAAACATCAATGCTTTATGAACAAAAAAGTTACCGACATCTTACTTAGGAAGGGCAGTAATATCACAACCGTAACCCCTGGTACTTCTGTGTTGGAAGCATTGCAGATCATGGCTGATCAGAACATCGGTTCTGTGATGGTCATGGAGAATGGAAAGTATTTAGGCATCATGACTGAACGTGACTATTCCCGGAAGATCATCCTGAAAGGAAAATCTTCAACCGACACCACCGTGAATGATATCATGACCTCCGATTTCCCGCGGGTAACTCCGGCAGATTCCATCGATTATTGCATGCAGCTGATGTCCGACAAGAATATCCGCTACCTGCCTGTATTTGAACTGGAACATGTGATCGGCATCATTTCCATTAACGACGTGGTAAAGGAAACCATTCTCAGTCACGAAGAAACCATCACGCAACTGAAGGATTACCTGCACAGCAGCCGGTAATACCTGCACCATATTGCCTCAGGCAACAGAGCCCTCTTACCGGAGGGCTTTTTTATCGCTCAACCTTATTCCTAATTTAAACAATCAGAAATGGAACATTACCTGAACAAGAGTGGCACCTCCCCTATTACCAGATTCAAGATCGAAGCACAGAAAGTCACCGTCTGGTACAACGACGACACCTCTTACACTTACAGCTACGCACGCGCCGGCCAACCCATTGTAGACAGGATCAAAGAACTGGCCATCGCAGGAGAAGGCCTCGCCACCTATATCTCCCGGCAGGCGAAATTCCTGTATGATCATAAAATAGATAAACCCGGCACCTAAGCACCGGGTATACCCATCATAAAACTTATTTATACACTTATTTCAGGGTCTTTTTCAGCACTTCCACCAGTCCTTCATGATAGATATAAGGGCCAAAATTGGGTGTCCCGGATCTGTTAGCTACGAATGCGATCATCTTTCCATCCTGGTCCATCAGGCCAAAGGCAGGAACGCTGCCCAGTTTGAACACTCCGTCCATTATCTTATCAAAATCATCAGACCCATGAAGCCAGTTCACTTCATGCTGCGCAATTACTTTTTTCCAGGTCTCTTTATTCTCCTTCTGGGTAATGCCCAGGATACCCAGACCTTTACCTTTCCACTCTTTGTACAGTTCTTTCATGTATGGGAACTCTCCAATGCAGGGCCCGCACCATGTTCCCCAGAAATCGATGAGCGTTAATTTATTCTTTGCTGCAATCTCTTTCATGGTCATTACTTCACCGGTTGACATCGTCAACTTCAAATCAGGAATTTCAAGACCTTCCCTGATCACTTTACTTAGTTTATTGTTTTTAATAGCATCAGAAAGCATAACCCCGTAGTAGCTGTTTTTAGAAACCGTAGTCATCTTTTCAAACAGGGATTCCTTCTCAGATTTTGTCATGGCATCATTCTGCAGTAATGCAAAGGGAGTATAAAGATCATCATGGCGCTCTGAGATATATTTCATGATCGTTGCATTGAGCTCGGCCGTTTTGGTTTCGGCTTTGATAGCTTTTGTAACGAACTCTTTGTAAGCATTCATTTGTGCCGTACCGTTAGACCCGGTGGTATTGACTTTCGGCCAGGTTTCCAAACTTCCTGACACGGTCAATTTCTCGTTCCTGCTGAGCAGCAGCAACAGCTTCTGTTTGGAGCCTTCCACCAGGATGGCGAAGCGCTGACCATCTCCTCCGGCAGTTCCCGTAAAAGTGGCGTTTTCACTTTTAGATTGAGTAACAGCTACTGTATCGTTGAAACTTTTTCTCGGATCTGCAGCATCCGCCGCTTTCATGGTTACGAGGTAAATATTTTTACCATCAGCAAGTCCTTTAAGTGTAAGATTGATGCTGAAGCTGCCTTCGCCAGGTAATTTGCCGGCCATTGAAAGGAACGGGCAAACAAGGAAAATCAAAAGAGCAATTTGAATGCGTTTCATGACTGTAATATTGATCACTGAAAAATGAAAGAATGTTTTATCAGATGTAATGATCAAAATAAGTGCAGAAACAAAAAAATGAAATTTGATTCACCCTGGTATAAAAACGCCCTCCTGGATACAGGAGGGCCGCATATAATAAACTAATTAATAACTATTTAGAAGATTTCTGTTTTTCAGCTTCGAGATTATCTTTTTCTGTAACAACCACCAGATCTCCAAGGTCAACAGTGATCGGCATCAGGCCAAGCTGTACTACAGCCTTGCGGCCCCTGATCTCTTTCACTTCACCAACCTGGTGATTTTTCTTCATCAGCACTTTATTGCCCACCACTATCTCTCCACCAACCTGATCATATTTTGATCCGATCTTCTTTTTCACTTTTTCATTGGCATGCTGCTGGTTTTGCTTGAAGAGCAGGATCTGCAATTGTTTGATCAGCTCTTTGCGATCTTCTGTAACCTCCGTTTTACGCCAGTCCAGAACAATCTGTTTGAGCTTCCGCTCCATGTCCTTCAGGTAAGCGATCCGGTCTTCCGTGATCTTGTTCTGGTGTTTCAGCAGTTCCACCTGCTGGTGATGTTTCTCTTTATTGATGAGCGCTTCCATTTCCTTACGCATCCGTTCATTTTCTCTCAGCGCTTTGTTGAGTTCTTTCTCTTTCTTCTCTATCTCACGAAGGTCCTGCTCCGTTCTGTTGAGCAGTTTATCCAGTCTGAAATGATCATCATCCACCAGTTTACGTGCACGTTCTATGAGCGAGGGCGCAAGACCGATCCGTTCCGCAATGCTGAAAGTATAGGAGCTGCCCGGTTTTCCGATGATGAGCTTGTACAGCGGCAACAGGTTCACTTCATCAAATGCCATGGCGCCGTTGATGATGCCGGGCGTTTTATTACCCATCACTTTCAGGTTGAGATAGTGAGTGGTAACAATACCGATGGCATGTTTCTTCACCAGTTCTTCCATGATCACTTCCGCGAACGAGCCGCCGAGATTGGGATCAGATCCGCTTCCGAGCTCATCTATGAAGAAAAGCGTTCTGCCATTCGCATTCTCGATCATATGTTTCATATGCTTGAGGTGCGAACTGTAGGTACTCAGTTCAAACTCCAGGCTCTGCGTATCCCCGATATGGATCATCATCTGCTTGAAGATGCCGAATTCGGAAGTGGGGTGCACAGGCACCAGCAGTCCTGCCTGAACCATGATCTGCAGCAATCCTGCGGTCTTCATGGTAACGGTCTTACCACCGGCATTGGGCCCGGAGATCACCAGTATCCTGTCTTTCTCATTCAGGTTGATATAAGTGGGAATGGTGGGCTTCTGTGAACGCAGGTTGTACAGGTACAGCAGCGGGTGATAGGCTTCCACCAGTTTGATGAGCCCTTTATCCGAGAGCAATGGAAAATTTCCATTTACATCCACGGCCAGTTTCGCCTTTCCACGGATGAAATCATATTCGCCCAGGATATCGTGATATACTTTGAGCAGGGGCGCATATACGCTCAGGCGAGAAGTGAGCTCGCGCAGAATGCGGTATACTTCCCGGCTCTCTTCATTTTCGAGGGCGAAGATATCATTGTTGAGCTCGATGGTTTCTTCGGGCTCGATGAAAGCCGTTTTACGGGTATCGCTTTCTCCATGAAGGATCCCTTTTACCTGTCTTTTCTGTTCTGCAAACACCGCCACCACCCTTCTTCCATTGAGAAAGGCTTCTTCAATATCGGCTACATATCCCTGTTTGCCCAGGTTTTTGATGATACGGTCGAACATCCGGCGCAGTTCATTGCGTCTGCGGTACAAACTCATCCTGATATTTCCGAGTGCCTCGGAGGCGGTATCTTTCACTACGCCGGTTTCATCCAGCACTTCATCGATCATGGCGAGGATGGTTTTCTCGTAGTAGGTTTCTGCAATCACCTTGCTGAGAGCGGGATAGGCCAGGCGGCGGTCGTTATCAAACCAGCGGAAGATCTGTTGCAGGCCGTCTGCCAGCTTGCGTATCTGGATGAACTGATCGCCTGCCAACACAGCTCCGGGAATGGCCAGGAGCCTCAGTTCCCGGCTCAGGTTGAGTACATGATCATTGGGGAAATACTGGCCGTGCTGAACAATCAGTTTGTATTCATGACTTTGCCGGAGTTCCAGCTCGATGAATTCTTTTCGGGTGTGAATACGGAGATCCTCTGCTTTTTCTTTGGCATACATGCTCTTACAATGTTCTACCAGCAAAGCCTTCACTTTATCAAACTCCAGCTGCACGAGGGCGGATCCGGGGAAAAACTTCATAATGCTAATATAATTCTTTTACAGTCTGCAAAGGTAACACAAGTTTGGGGATTCCTCTGTTGCTCGCGGGTGCGGAAATGACGGTTATTTGCCCGCTTCTGGCGGGCACCGTGTGGCGGGAGACGAACAAATACAGTCCAGTTGCCGGGAGGAGAGCAGGTGCGGGCTACCGTAAGTGAACCATTCATTTGCTGAAATTGTTTTTACTGCGTATTATTGAGGTTTGGCACCACGTAAAATCCGTCCTTTTGAAGCTATGCCTGCATTTTTGTTAACCTAATGGTAATTGGCAGTCAGCCGCCTGAAACCTTGGCTAACTTTGTACATTATGGAAACAGGCATGAATGTTCTAATAAACCGAAGTGGTATGAAACTGATGTTTACGCAGGCGCTCGTTTCTATTTCGCTGTTGTCCTGTGCGTTAAGAGAAAGTCCGCAAAAAAATATGAGCAACGATCTGATGGCTAACTCCCTGACGGGCAGTAGCACTACGTCCCGTAAGATTGATACGGCCACACTGGGCACCGGTTGTTTCTGGTGCACCGAAGCTGTGTTTCAGCAGCTGAAAGGCGTGTTAAAGGTTACCTCCGGGTACAGTGGCGGCGCAGAAGTAAATCCAACTTATAAAGAAGTATCAACGGGTACTACCGGCCATGCAGAAGTGATTCAGATCGTATTCGATCCCGCTGAGATCAGTTTTGACGACCTGCTGGAAGTATTCTGGCAAACCCATGATCCCACCACGCTGAACCGCCAGGGCAATGATGTAGGCCCGCAGTACAGAAGCGTCATCTTCTTTCACGATGCCGAGCAGAAAGCTAAAGCAGAGAAGTATAAAAAGGCGCTGAATGAAAGCGGAGCATGGGATAAACCGGTGGTAACCGAAATATCTCCCTACACCGCTTTCTATAAAGCTGAGGACTATCACCAGGATTATTACAACAATAATGGCTCACAGCCTTATTGCTACTACGTGATCCGTCCGAAACTGGAAAAATTCCAGAAAGTATTCAAGAGCAAGCTCAGATAGTGATTACTTAATTCCCAGTAATTCCACTTCAAAGATCAGCGTGCTGTTCGGGCCGATCTGTGCACTCACCTGCCTGTCGCCATACCCGAGATGCGGCGGAATGAAGAAGCGCCATTTGCTGCCGAGCGGCATCAGGGCAACGCCTTCTGTCCAGCCCTTGATCACCGCGCTGAGCGGGAAAGAAGCCGGTTGACCACGCTTAACAGAGCTATCAAACACAGTTCCATCGATCAGTGTGCCATGATAATGGCAGGTAACGGTATTGGCAGCAGTGGGCTTAGCACCCGTTCCCTCAGTGATCACTTCATATTGCAGTCCGCTGGGAAGCGCTATCACGCCTGGTTTCGCCTTATTGGCCTCCAGGAATTCCTGTCCGGCTTTGAGGTTGGCATCGGATTTCTCTTTCTTCATCTGGAATAATTTATCTGAAATACCCATATGTATAATTTCCTGCGAAATTAAGGATTTGCATTTTTCTGCAGCCAGGTGCGTCGCAGTTCCAGCAGGTTGAGACCGTTAGGGATGAATTCCTGCACCTTCAGTTGCTCCAGGTGGATCACTTCATCGTACCAGAGTGGCACCACTGGTGCATCTTCCACGATCAGCCTGTCCATCTGCTGGTAAAGTGTGTACCTCAAAGAATCATTTTCCGTAACCAGGGCTTTTTCATACAGTTTATCGAATGCGGGGTTCCGGTACCGTGTATAATTGGGTGGTGCGGGATTTTTTCCATAAAAAACACTTAGGTAATTCTCTGCTTCGGGATAATCCGCAATCCAGCTGCCTCTGAAGAACAACGCCTCCGATTTGGCAGTCTGCTCCAGCAGCAAAGCCTTCTGCACCACTTCCACCTGGATCTTTATCCCTGTTTCTTCCAATTGCCTGGCTATGAAACTGGCCAGGTCCGCATAAATGGGCACCGTCAGCAGTTTGATGGAAGGCAGCCCTTTTCCATCAGGGAAGCCGGCATCCGCCAGTAGCTTCCGGGCTTTTTCCGGATCGTAGGTATATCCTTTCACGATATTGGGATCGAAGCTGGGAAAACCTGCCGGTACAAAACCGCTTTCCGCGGGCGTACCGATGGAATTGCGCAGGTACATCATCATCTTTCTCCTGTCGAACCCGTAATTGATGGCCTGGCGGATGGCTTTGAGCCTGAGCGGACTCTGCTTCACCACAGCTTTGCTGCTGTCTACCAGGATACCCAGGTATTCTGTATTGAGATAAGGATGTTTGCTCAGACGGATCTTACCCTCCCAGTCTTTCCGAAGTACGCCGTTTTTAGTAAGCACTTCATCTTTGAAACTGGGATCGATATCGTTGATGAAATCCAGCTTGCCCTGGCGAAAAAGCAGGAACTCCGTGGCGCGGCTATCGTAAAAGGAGATCTTGATGCCATCCAGCCTGGGCAGAGGTTCACCTGCACTGTCCTTTTCAAAATACCGGGTATTACGGTGAAGGATAAGCGCTTGCCCTTCTTCCCATGCTTTGAAAACAAAGGGTCCCGTACCACAGGGATGATTCCGGAAATCGTGGCCATATTTTTCCACTACTTCCCTGGGGACCACGGAACAGTATTTCATGCTGAGCAAACCAAGCACCGGTGTAAACGGACGGATGAGTGTCAGCTGAAATGTGGAATCATCCAGTGCTTTGAAACCATTTTCGGGATCGATGCGGTCGTTGAAGATCCAGGCGCCGCTGCTGGCAGTGGCCGGATCGATGATACGCCGGAAACTATACTCTATATCAGTGGCTGTCATCTTTCTTCCCCTCCCTCCGGGAAAGACCTCATGATCATGGAAATACACATCCTGCCTGAGATGGAAAGTGTACACTTTCCTGTTATCCGACACGTCCCAGCGGTAAGCCAGTGATGGTACGATCCGCAGGCCATCGTCTGTTTCCACCAGTGTATTGTACAACTGATGAACGGCCCAGATGATACTTTGGTTCTTGGCGAAAGCGGGATCCAGCGTGGCAATGCCGGTGGCTTCATTGTAATGGAATACCTGTTGCTCACTGCCCTTTCTTCCGGAGCAGGAAACGAGCAGTATCAGCAGCCAACAGGAAAAGATGAGATAGGGAATACGCATAACTGGGACCTAATTTAATGAAACAACCTATATTAGAGGTTTAAAATTTTTCACGTGATGTTGTCACAACCTCATAACCGGAAGCCGCTGTTGGCGGGCAGCCTTATCTGCGCTGGATTTCTCGCGCTTTTCAGCCTGAGCTGCACCGCGCAACCACTCAGTTCAAAAAAATCATTCACACGCCAGGATACGCTTCGTGGCAGTATTACACCTGAACGTGCCTGGTGGAATGTGTTGAAATACGCCATCACGGTTGAGCCTGATTTCAATTCAAAGACCATCAGGGGTTCCAATACCATTCAGTTTGCCGTATTGCAGCCAGGTACCAAAATGCAGATCGATCTGCAGCAGCCGATGGAAATCCTGTCTGCAAAATGGAAAAATAACAGTCTTGAATTCAGGAGGGACGGTAATGTATATTACCTGCAATTCCCATCCGCGCCTGCAGCCGGAACTACTCAATCCATCACCATTGAGTTCGGCGGAAAGCCCCGCGAGGCGCAACGACCACCATGGGATGGCGGCTGGATCTGGCGGAAAGATGCCAAAGGCAACCCCTGGATGAGCGTGGCCTGTCAGGGTCTCGGCGCCAGTGTATGGTATCCCTGTAAAGATCATCAGAGTGATGAGCCGGACCAGGGTGCTGCCCTGAGCATGATCGTACCTGACGACCTGGTGGGTGTTGGCAATGGAAAGCTTATTTCCAAAACACCTGACGGCAATGGTAAAACGAAATACAACTGGGCAGTGACCAACCCTATCAATAATTATAATATCGTTCCTTATATCGGTAAATATGCACACTGGCATGAAGTGTACAATGGAGAAAAAGGAAAACTGGACTGTGATTTCTGGGTATTGGAGAGCAACCTCGAAAAAGCGAAATCGCAATTCAAACAGGTGCCTGCCATGCTGAAATGTTTCGAGCACTGGTTTGGCCCCTACCCTTTTTATGAGGACAGTTACAAGCTGGTTGAATCCCCCCACCTGGGCATGGAACACCAGAGTGCCGTGGCCTATGGCAATAAATACCAGAATGGCTACCTGGGCACGGATCTCTCCGGCAGCGGCTGGGGACTGAAATGGGATTTCATCATCATCCACGAGAGCGGTCATGAATGGTTTGCCAACAATATCACCACCAACGATATTGCAGACATGTGGGTGCATGAAGGTTTCACCAACTACTCGGAGTCACTCTTCACAGAATGTGAATACGGTAAGCAGGCAGGCGCTGAATACGTGATCGGGCTGCGCAAGAACATCGCCAATGATATTCCTGTACAGGGGCCTTACGGTGTGAACCAGGAAGGCAGTGGTGATATGTATTACAAAGGAGCCAATATGATCCATACCATCCGCACCATCATCGATAATGATGAATTGTTCAGGGACATCCTCCGCGGCCTCAATAAAGAATTCTATCACAAGACCGTTACAGCCACGCAGGTGGAAGAATATATCAATCAAAAATCAGGTAAGGATTTCAGCAAAGTGTATGAGCAATACCTGCGCACCACAAAGATCCCCCAGCTGGAATTCAAGACCAGGAAAGGCGAAGTGGAATTCAAATGGACCAATGTGGTGGATGGCTTTGATATGCCTGTGAAAGTGGATCTCGGAGGACAATGGAAATTACTGCAGCCTACCACTGAGTGGCAAAGCCTGAAACTGGCCGACTGGCATACAGGTGAAGTCTTCAAGATTGACAGCAACTATTACGTAACACCTAAGAGGGTCCATTAATAAAATAATAGCCAGATAAAAATGCCTCCTGCAAAATATTGCAGGAGGCATTTTTTTGTCCTGCTGCCATCGTTCTTCCATAATCGGATTCATGCTTCTCAATACACAACTTAAACTACAAAGCGGGCCTCCTATACCGTTTTCCATTTGCAGATCAGGGTTTGCTAATTATTTTAGCAAGTTCGCTAATCAAATAATTAACATTATGTACTTAAATCCAGGCAGATGGCTCAAATGTTGGCCATTTCCAAGAAAAATCCTGATCGGCTGTGCATTGCTGTTACAGGTGTCGCAGTCTTTAGCTCAGCTAAAGATCAACTCACCCGTTGATAACCTGATCCCTCCTTCCCCTGAGGCTTCGGCATTGGGGAAATATGTATCGGTTCCTGTGGGTTTATACACCGGTGTTCCGGAAATTACCATTCCCTTGTTTGAGTTGAGGTCCGGCGATCTTTCTTTACCCCTTTCCTTTTCGTACCACGCAGGTGGCCATAGGGTGGATGAATTTGCAACCCGCACAGGGTTGGGCTGGACACTCAATGCTGGTGGTGCAGTGAGCAGGTCCATTGTAGGAAGTGCAGATGAGTATGGGCCTCACGGGTTGATTGAGAACTCTAAAACAATGAACCCTTCCAATTTCTATGTAGGCTCAGGCGCAGAAGTGTTTGAACGCTATATGAAAGTAACAGCCTGTACAGATGTTTCCCCCGATCAGTTTACATTCAGTGTGAACAATATCAGCGGGAAATTTGCCTTCAACTGGGGGCCTCAGCTGGCTGTTGCTTCAGAGAGAAAGGTGAAGATAAGGCCATTGTTCATTCCAGGCCCTTCCGCCGGGGCTTTTATTCCCGGTTGGGAGATCACTGATGATAATGGGAATACTTATACATTTGAAGCACAGGAAACTTCACAGGCATTCATAACGGGCATATACACCTGCAACTATATCACTCCGCCTGTTACCAGCTGGAATATAACAAAAATGAGATCTGCCAGTGGGCATGAGATGACCTTTACTTACCAGCCCTATTCCATGGAATATACTATCCTGGCTTCTGAATCAGCCATGCACAGACTGGGGGCGGAAAATGACATGCCTTCCCGCACTTTGCAACCGATGATCGTGAAAGGACATTATCTGAGCGAGATAAATACATCGGAAGGTTATACAGCAAGGTTTATTCCGGGTACAATTAAGAGAACAGATCTGCCTGGCTCTTCAGAAGGTACTTTTCCATTGGAAGAAGTGATCATCACCAACAGAGATGGAAAAGTGATCAGGCATGTAAAAGCGGGATATGATTATTCACTCGGCAGGCTCACGTTGAAACAATTGCAGGAACTACCTGCTCCCGGAAGCTCGGATGCAGTAAAACCTCCTTACAGTTTCAGTTACAGGGGAGGATTGCCGGCTATTCCTCAAACCGGCGCAATAGGCTTTTATGCGCAGGATCACTGGGGATTTCCCAATCATAACACCAAAAGTTCCCTGTTGCCCACCTACACCGTAATGGTGAATGGCAGTGAAAGAACATGGGCAGGAGCTGACCGCTCTACTTCAGCAACCGGAACTTTGTCAGGCCTTCTTACAGGCATTACCTATCCTGCGGGAGGCAAAACAACGTTTGACTATGAAGCTAATGATTACAGCTATGTTTCTTCTACCCCGGTGATGGCGGCTGAGAAAATTAAAAAGAGCGGCTTCTCAAGGCACCCTGGGAATGGAGAGCCTGTGTTTGACAATTCGAGACATTATACAAGGGTTCCTTTTACCATCAATAATCCTGTCAATCCCGAAAAACCTGTAAAGGTTAAAATTTCGGTAAGTATGGGATATTGTACCAAAGAAGGCGGCTTTGGAGATGCGCATTTTGGTCCCGCTGCTGCTATCCTGCACCAAAATGGCGAACCTGCGAGAGTATACCATTACCAACCAAATTCCATCTCAGATTCCGTTTATCTTATGGCCGGAGATTACTTTATTGAAACTTCCACCTGGCATTTGCAGTGTAGAAACCTCGGCTGGGACAATTGTACTGCATCCATTACCTGGGAAGAAGAAGTTGGCTATACTCGCGCCAATAAACTGGCAGGGGGAGCCAGGATCAAAAGTATCACTGACTTTGACGGCATCGATCATGCCAATGATATCATACGCAGTTTCAAATACCGCCTGCCGGGCGCTGATTCAGCTCTGTCAAGTGGAGTGATCGGCGTTGAACCGAAGTATGAATACACCATGTACCTGCATGAAGGAGACGAGTACTCTCCGATACTCAACCAGGTAATGTACACATGCCGCCAGTCTTCAAGCGTAGTGCCGGCAGCTCATACAAAAGGCAGTCATATCGGTTACAGCCATGTAGATGTTCTGAACGGTTACAGAGGCGAAGGTGGCATGTCTTCATCCCGGTTCACCACTTTCAGAGATTACAATGACGTACTGAAGGTTGATTTCCCTTTTGCTCCTCATACTTCTTATGACTACAAAAGAGGCCAGTTGATAAGCCAGACGGATTACAAAAACGAAAATGGGAATTTCATTCAGGTAAGAGTTACTGAAAATGATTATTACAATGAGGCCGACCAGGTAGTAGGTTATAAAGTAGGCAAACTCATTGGCGGCGGAGGCCCATGGAGCCCGATATTCCTCAATCGTTTTGCTGCAGATGATTACAGGGTGGTGCTGGGAATCAGCAAAATCAAAAGCACCAAAATCAGCGATTATGAGAACGGACGTGTTTACACAAGGGAAAAGCAATTCCAGTATGACCCGAAGCTGCAGTATCTGTTGAAGGAAACCTCCCCTATCCACGAGAATAAGAAACTGGTTACAGAGTATGCCTACGCAGATCAATACCAGGTTTCAGGTGGCATTCTGGCTGAAATGAAAGCAAGGAACATCATCGCTCCTGTAATTGAAGAAGTAAGGAAAGAACAAGCGGCCGATGGTACTGAAAAGGTATTAAACGCTTTTTTCAACCGTTACGCCATGCACAACGGAAGACCCGTGCTGTCATCCATTTCACAAACGGAATCAGCAACTCCCATTTCAGATCTGCAGCTATCCCTCAATAACGGCGGAAATTCCGACACACGCTATTACAGGGAAATCTCCGGTTACAACAGTTATAACAACAGCGGAAAACCTTTGCAGGTAAGCGGTTCAGGAAACGATACAGCCTGCATGATCTATGCATACAGGAATTTACTTCCTGTTGCCAGCGTAGTTAATGCAACACAGGACCGTTGTGCATTCACAGGTTTTGAAACGGAAGAACAGGGTAACTGGAACTACACTGAATATCCTGACAGCCATTCACTGGAAAGCCATACCGGCAACCGGAGTTTTAAGGGCAGTCTTTACAGCCAGTTCCTGCCTTCGGGGAAATACATCATTTCCCTTTGGGCGAGGTCAGCAACCGGCGGAACTGTTACGGTGAATGGCATTGCCAGGGCAGCAAGTACCAACTGGAAACGCCTTCAGTGGGTGATCGATGGCCCCGGAAGGATCACTGTAAACACAGGCGGATCCTGGATAGATGACCTGCGCCTGCACCCTGCAGAAGCGCAAATGAAAACCTTCAATTATATCCACGGCATCGGACTCAGCTCAGTTACGGATGAGAACCATCAGTCTGTTTACTATGAATACGACGGATATGGCAGGCTCAAAATCACCCGGAACAACGAAGGGAATATCACCCATCATTACCGTTACCAATACAAGTAATGCTCCCTATCAAATGATGAAAACAATGAAAAGAAATAATAAAAACCGAATCATATCGCAGGCAGCCTATTTGTTGCTACTGCTATCATTGATCTGTTCCACCCCTGTTCTTGCACAGGATGTGGAATACAATATATCCGGTGAAACGCAGGTATGCGAAGGCGTTAGTTACAGTTATGGTACTGATGCGCCGGGAAACCGCTGGCGCTGGACTGTAACCGGTGGATCCATCCAGGGCAGCTCAACGGCCAGTACGGTGTCCGTAAAGTGGAACAGCAGTGGGGTCCGGAAACTTTATGTAACAGTGTCCAATACAAGGATCGAAATGGAGAACAGGGCGGAAACGGAAGTGTTCACCCGCACCATTTTGCCAGGTTCCATCAGCGGTAACACAACCATTTGCCGGAACACGCCAGCTGTTCTTTCCTTAACAGGGAATAACAATCCTGTACTGCGATGGGAATACAGTGCAGATGGTATTAACTGGACCATACTGAATAATTCCACCCACAATCTCACTTCACAACCGCTCAGTCAGTCAACACAATTCCGGGCAGTGACCAATGCAGGATCCTGCGGCCTTCATTATGCCACCGTTACGGTAAACCTGAAAGGGCCGGATGCACCGGCTGCCTTCAATGTATGGACAAATTGTGCCGGTATTGCCGTACTGAGCACCACCAGCTCCGCACCTGCTTACCGTTGGTACAATAACAATGGAGAGCTGGTACAAAGTGGCAATCTTAATACTTTTACCACCCCGGTGCTGAATAATAACACTATCTATTATGTAAGCGCCATTATTGACGGATGCGAAAGCCCCCGAACGGCAATCACTGCTCTGACGGTACCTGCGCCCGGAGCAGCCGCCTTTACCTATAGCTGTAATACAACTTCCCTTTACATCAATGAGAACAATGCTGATTTCACAAACTACTGGCAAACCACTGCAGATGGAATTTCAACGGTAAATGCTTCAACCAGTTATTCCACCACACAACCAGGAACCATCTACCTGAGAAAAAGAAGGAACCTGACCGGCTGCTGGAGTCCGGCAAAAGCCTATCCAATTACCATTGAACCAGGTTTACCTCCGGTTCCTGTTGCCACCAGTCAATGCAGCACTGTTGTACTATCCATACAGCAACCTGTAGACGGAACAGGAAAAACCTACTACTGGCAAAATTCTGCCGAAGGCACTTCCATGACCAGCAAGGAAACAGAAAAACTGATCACAACTTCCGGCAAATACTACCTGCGCACCTACTGGTCAATATTGGGTTGCTGGGGACCTGCACTGGAAATTCCGGTATCAGTATCGGCAATTTGCCTTGAAGGACAGAACAGGAATTTTATCATGAAGCAGGTGATCAGAAAAGACGGGATTCGTGCAGAAGCAGAACTGGATGCTCTTTCAGTAAGGGATAATGCAAGACTGATATCTTATACTGATGGCTTTGGCAGAACCATTCAAACAGTGGCGGTTCAGGGCTCCTGCAGTGGAAAGGATATTGTGAAGCCTCAGGCTTATGATCAGATGGGAAGGGAAAGAAGACACTATCTTCCTTATACCACTGATGCAAAGGGGCGTTTTCAGGCAGATCCTTTCAATGCTCAGTTATCATTTTACGCGGCAACCGGAGCAGACAGAAGCACTACCACGCACCCCTGGTCAGAAACGGTATTTGAAAACTCCTCGTCAGACAAAGTGATTGAGGAAGGCAAACCAGGCGAAGCCTGGCAACCAGGTACGGGCCATACTCTACGGACAATGAAGTATGCAAATGCAGCCGGTGAAGTCCCCCGCTGGATCTTTAATGAGTCTGCCGGATTAGCCAGCGCATCAGGTTTTTATGCCCCAGGAGATATCCTGATCACACAAAAAACAGATGAAGACAATGTGAAGTCATGGACTTGTACCAATAAATTGAACCAAACAGTAATGGAAAAAAAGGAGCTGAATGCTTCTGAAACCATCGTATCAGTTACTGTTTTCGATGAACTGGGCCGTGCAAGGATCATCATCCAGCCTGAAGGTATGCGGGAAATAAACAGAACCGGTAGTGGTACCATTACACATGACTTCATTTCCAAATGGTGCTTCACCTACACATACGATGAAAAAGGAAGGACTATCAGCAAAAAAGTCCCCGGTGCAGCCCCGGTGTATTTTGTATACAACAGAAAAAATAAACTGGTACTTCAGCAAGATGGCGAATTGCGTAAAAGAAATGCATGGATATTTACCAAGTATGATGCAATGGGCCGGGAGATCATGAGCGGGGAATTTATTGATGCAGCATCCCGCAACAGAGATCAATTACAGCTTATGACAGATGCAGGCGGGCAGTTTGAAGAACGAACTGCCGGAAATCCAGCTGGCTTCGGCTACACAGTTGACAGAAGTTTTCCCACACTTAATGCAACCTCCACTATTCTGACTGTGAACCATTATGATGATTATGATTTCGACAATGACCCGTCCACTACCGACGCATCCTTTATTACAGGTCAACTCTCAACAGACCCCGTACCCGATGCAACAAACATCAATAAAGTTACCGGTACAAGAGTAAGAGTGCTGGGAACCGAAACGATGTTGCTCAGTTCTGTATTCTACAATAATAAAGGTCAGCAAATTCAGAAACAGTCGGCCAATTATCCTTCAGGCAGGGAAGTCCTCACCACACGTTATGATTTTAACGGGCTCACACTTGAAGGAAGCTACAGGCATGAAGGCTACGGAACTCCCTTCACAGTTTACAAAACCTATATTTATGATCATGCAGGCAGAGCCACTAAAGTTCAACAGCAGGTGAATGCGCAGCCTATGTTCACTGTTGCAGACCTGAGTTACAACGAAGCAGGCGAGCTGACACGTAAAGTACTGGCTCCGGAATTCAACAACGGCACGGGACTGGAAACGCAGATCAAAGAATACAATATCAGAGGATGGAGCACAGGGATCAACCGGTCGTATGCAAAAGACAAAAGTGACCAAACACATTATTTCGGTTATGAGCTCGGTTATGACCAGACAGCTGTTACCAATGGAAACAATGTAATCGGAAACTATGGACCAGCACTCTTTACTGGCTCTATTGCAGGAACAACCTGGAAAACGAAAGGTGATAACGAAATCAGAAAATACAGATTCCAGTATGATAATTATAAAAGGCTGCTAATTGCTGATTTCGACCAGTACACCGAAGGCAGTTTCAATAAATCTGCAGGAATGGACTTTAGCGTTGAAATGGGAAATGGATCAGACCCGGCATCGGCATATGACCACAATGGAAATATTCTTGCCATGACCCAGAAAGGCAGGAAACTTTCCGGCGCAGCAGTGATAGACCAGCTCAGCTATCAGTATGGAAATGCAGGCAACCTGTTGCAATCTGTTACTGATGCCGCTAATGACAAGGATAGTAAATTGGGCGATTTCCATTATGATCCCACAACCAAAACCACAGTGGATTACCAATATGATCTAAATGGAAATATCTTGTCTGATGGAAATACAGGGATCAGTTCAATCACCTACAATTATCTCAATCTGCCTTCAAAAATAGTTGTAAAAGACAAAGGCCAGATAGAATATGTGTATAATGCAACCGGAGAGAAACTGGCAAAGATCGTGACTGACAATACTGTTTCTCCTGTAAGAAAAGACTCTACAGTTTATTTGAGCGGTTCAGTGTACAAAAATGATACACTTCAGTTCTTTCCTCATGAAGAAGGACGGGTAAGATTTGTACCAGCAGACTCACTGACAGGAAAGAACGATACCTGTTATTTTGATTTTTACCTGAAAGACCACCAGGGAAATATCAGGATGGTACTGACAACAGAACAGCAACAGGACCTCTACCCTGCTGCTACCATGGAAACAGCTAGCCGGGCAACTGAAGAAACACTTTTTGCCAATCTTGCACAAACAGCAATCCCCAGACCTGCTGCTTATCCGGCGGATAATTATACATCGCCCAATGATATGGTAGCTGTTGTTAATGGAAGCGGCAAAAAAATCGGGCCTTCCATTGCCATCAAAGTAATGGCTGGTGACAAATTCAGTTTACGTGCCAACAGCTGGTACCTTTTGCAGGGCGGTTCCCCTGCCACTCCGGTAAATCCGCTCACTGACCTCCTTACAACTATGAGCAGCAGTGTGGCAGGAGCCGCAGGTAAGATCGGAGCAGCGCAATTACAAACAAACCCTAACCTGAATTCAGGCATACTACAGTTCCTCTCTTCGCGCGACAGTGAAGGTTCATCAAAACCTAAAGCGTATCTGAGCTGGATTCTTCTGGATGAACAATTCAACTATGTGCCAGGTGGTTCAGGAGCTGAACAGGTTGACGCATCAGATGTGCTGAAAACCTTTGTAAAAAGCAATTTACCTGTTACCAGGAACGGATATCTCTATATCTATTGCAGCAATGAAACACCTAACCAGGATGTATTCTTTGACAACCTGCAAGTAACACACACAAGAGGTCAGATCCTGGAAGAGACACATTACTATCCTTTCGGACTGACTATGGACGCCATTTCCAGCAGGATCAACAAAACACCTTATATCCGGAATAAATATGGCATTACCGGAAAAGAGTTACAGAATAATGAATTCAACGATGGAAGCGGCCTTGATATTTATGATTTCGGCGCCAGGATGTATGATCACAAGACAGGTCGATTTATGATGATAGATCCGGAAGCAGAATCATACAAGAAATGGTCGCCGTACAATTATGTAATGAATAATCCGATCAAACATATCGATCCCGATGGCAGGGAAGTAACAGTTGCACATGATGCTTCAGATGAATTCAAAGCAGCATTTGCTCAAGCTGTTGAGTTCCTGAAATCAAAAGGAGCCGGTGAGCTATATACGTTATTGAAAAATGACAAGGACATCAACATTATCGTATATGAGGAAACGGATGAAAAGAACGTGAGCAGGTACGCAATAAGTCGCGTGGGCTGGCAACATAAAAAAGGTGGTGAAACGACGGCGAGAAATAAGAACAACAGGAATGAATATTATTATATGAGCCCTGCTGAAATTCTGAACCATGAATTTGCTCATGCCATACATCACCTGAAGCCTAAGGATATGCCAAAAGCGATGAAGGAAAAAGTAGAAAAAATGACGAGTGATGAATTTGCAGTAGACCAGGAAACGATAACAGCACAGAAATTAAAAAAGCTGGAAAAAAATAAGGTCACCCGTAAAAACCACGAGGGCAGAACATTTGATGTAACAGATCCTTTATCTGACATGGACCCAATAAACAGGCTTGAAAATAAGATTTTTGAATATGAAATGGATGAATTCTTCACACCAGGCTCTACAAATCCAGATAAATTGGCAGAAATGAAGAAAAAACTGAAAGAGATGAAAGCTGCTGCTGAAAAGTTGAAACAACAGCACTTGAAGGGAGGACCCAAAAAACCAATCCCTGTAGCGCCTGATAAATAATTGCGCAAACCCTTATAACAAAACGGCGGCTCGTTTGAGCCGCCGTTTTGTTATTAAATAAAAAGATATTTTATTTCACTCTCCCACACCCTGCAAACGTTCTCGCATAATAATTATCATTGAGATCATTGATGATCACGCCTGAAGAGGTGGACGCATGAACAAATTTATTATTACGTAAATACACACCCACATGCGAGATCACTTTCTTTTTTCCATTGGTACGGAAAAATACCAGGTCCCCCTCCTGCAGATCGTTTTTGCTAATGCGTTTGCTGTTCTCGTACTGAGAAGCGGAAGTACGGGGTACCCCGATATCATACAGGGCAGCAAGGAAGGTTTTAGCGAATGCCGAGCAATCGATGCCGGATTTATCGTTACCACCGTAGCGGTATCTGGTCCCATACCAGTTCTCTATAAAATCGAAGAGCTTGCCATCAGTGATGGTTTCCACGGGAACATCCAGCAGGATCGCATATTTGAAGGCCATCGGGGCAACACCTTCCATATTGGAGGCAGGCGCTATCAGGGTGGGGTAACCACTCTCGGTGCGTGTGCCATGGAAATCCTTGCTGTTGATGGAAATATTCTCAATGAATTTCGGGGGATGATGGGAAGCTTTGGCATTCGCCGCTGCTGACCCGCCAGCCGGAGCGCCGCTGGAGTTTGATCGCTTGCTGGAACCACAACTGGCAGCGCCAAATGCGATCGTTGCCGCCAATAAAGCATTCTTCACAATGTAGGACATCGTTCAAACCGGGTTAGTAATCCGGCAAATATAACAAATACATTGCCAAAAGGAACACGTAGAGTGCCCAGCCGCTTGCCTCTGGCGAGTAACATTTATTTGTTCGCCTCCGGCGAACACCGTGTCGCCGGAGACAACGGAATAGAAGTCACTCGCGGGGACGCGAGCCACCTGGCACACCCTGCATGAATTGTGGATTAAAATTGTGCTTCATTTCGTGCCAGTTCAGGAACTTTGTAACGTTATTTGCTGTTTGATTGTTGATACAGAACGAACCGAAGATTATGTGTAAATTCTCGCATCTCCACGTCCATACCCAGTTCTCTTTACTCGATGGAGCCGCCTCCATCCAGAGTCTCTATAAAAAGGCCATCAAGGATGGCCAGCCTGCCATTGCCATCACCGATCACGGCAATATGTTCGGCGCCTTCGAATTCGTTTCCGAAGCCTACAAGCATAAAAATGACGATGGCACCCTGAAAGTGAAGCCCATCGTAGGCTGCGAATTCTACGTGGTGGAAGACCGTACACGCAAGACCTTCACCAAAGAGCAGAAAGACGAACGTTATCACCAGGTATTGCTGGCTAAAAACGCAACAGGCTACCAGAACCTCATCAAACTTACCTCCCTCGGTTATATCGAGGGTATGTATTCAAAATATCCCCGGATAGACAAGAAGCTGATCGAACAGTACCACGAAGGACTGATTGCCACTACCTGCTGTATCGGGGCCTATGTTCCGCAGACCATCCTCCATGATGGAGAAGATGCAGCCGAAAAAGAATTCAAATGGTGGCTCGATCTCTTCGGTGAAGATTATTTCATCGAACTGCAGCGCCATGATATCAAAGAACAGATC